>NZ_JAMXLV010000024.1 GCF_024054535.1 Thermococcus alcaliphilus
TGGAAAAGAGTTCATAGGTTTGTTTTTCTGTTTGCTTTTTGGTATAATTTTGTCAGAATTCATTCTAGGTTTGGTGGACCTCCGGGTGATGTTACTGAATGGCTTCAGGAGGTGATACCCCAGTTATCCTAACAGTATCATCTCTAATCTCACAAGTCACAAAAAGAGTAAACTTTAATTATTTCAACCAGCAAATATCCCCCTCGGTGATACTAGATGGGCTCTCCTATCGAGGAATTTATGAGAGAGATTGAGTTAAAGGAGCAAATTCGAGAGAGTGCAAAGAAACTTGCGAGTCTGTCATTTAAAGATGCTCTTTCATTTGCAATCAACTGTGAAAAGGAAGCAACAAAGTTATACATGTATCTTTACAAGAATTTAGAAAGAGATTACCAAAAAGAGAATTTCAAAAAATTTGTCGAAACTGAACGCTTCCATGATAAAAAAGTTGAAGAAATATTCAAAACACTCTTTCCAAATGAGCGCCCAAAGCCCGTAGACCTCAAAGCATGGGAAGAATTATTCAAGAAGAAACTGAAAACCGTAAAAGACTATCTGGACATCCTTGAAATTGCCATGGAGATTGAAAAACTTGCGGAGGAGGTATATTTAACACTAAAAGAACATTCTGAAAATCTTGAATACAAAAAGATATTCATGGAGTTTGCAAATGACGAGAAAGAACATTATATGTTCGTTGTAGAAGAATATGAGTTCTACAGAAGATTTAAAGCTGAAGAAGCCCTAAAAGAATTGATTAAAGACCTCTATAAGGAGAAAAACAAAGAAACCTAAAAAATAGAAAATCAAAGGTACTCCCAGACACCGTAGCCCTTGAAGTTGTGCACTATCGTTTTTGTCGTCGTAAGCTGCTCGACAGAGTAGCCTATGCCTTCTCTTCCCACACCGCTGTCCTTCATGCCGCCAAATGGGTAGTAGCCTATGCCATGCCTCGGGTACTCGTTGATGAAGACACTCCCAACTTCAAGCTTCCTCGCGACCTTCCTTGCCCTCCTCTCGCACTCGCTGAAAACAGAGGCATCTAATCCAAAGCGGGAGGAATTCGCTATATCAACTGCTTCGTCTTCATCCTTGACTTTGATAATCAGAGTTAGCGGGCCAAAGACGTCCTCTTGAAAAGCTCTAAGCTCTTTAACCTTCTCTTTGTCCACTTCAAGGAGTATTGGCCATACATAGTTGCCCTCTCTTTTGAATTCGGTCAAAGGCTTCGCTCCCTTCTCTATGGCGTCTTTGTAGACTTCCTCAATATAATCCGCAGAATGTTTGTCAATAAGGGGCCCCATTACAGCGTTTTCATCCTCCAGCGGGTTTTTGGGTTCTATCTCTTTCAGCTTTTCAAGAATCTTCGCCTTCAGTTCCTCATAGATTTCCTCCTGAGCGAGTATAAGCCTTATTGCATCACACCTCTGGCCAGAATAGCTCACCATACCCTTAATGATTTTTTCACTCGCAAGCTCAAGGTCTGCATCATCCAAAACTATGGCAGGATCCTTGCCCCCAAGCTCAAGATGGTAAGCTTTTATTCCACCGGTTCTTATTATGTGCTCCCCAACCTCTGTACTGCCAGTGAAGGTTATAGCCCTTATACGCTTGTCCTTTACCACATCATGCATAAATCTTCCAGGTATTGTTAAGAGAGCAAAGCTCTCCTTAGGAAAGCCCGCAAGTTCTAAGACCCTAATAAATAGAAGTGCCGCGAGAGGATCTACAGATGCAGGTTTTAACAGCACTGCATTTCCACTGAAAAGGGCGGGTATTACTTTTGTTGCGGAGATAAACAGGGGATAATTGAAGGGACTTATTGCCAAGATAACTCCATATGGTTCTCTCTTTACTATTCCCTCACTTTCGAGGGTCTCTTCACTCCAGTCTCCGGGGATGTAATCACCAAGCATTCTCCTTGACTCAAAAGTAGTTTTTTCGAGCCTTTCAATGGTGGCTTTTGTTTCCCCAGTTGCATTGCTTTTCGGCTTGCCAGCATCAAGGATCAAAACTCTCACAAAGTCCTCAAATGCTTCCCTCATCAACTGTGCCGCCTTCAAAAAGCTTTCTATTCTCTTTTCCCCAGGATAATTTCTTATTTCCTCTCTTCCTTTTTCATAAACCGTGGAGAGAATTTCCTCGGTTTGTTCTTTGCTAAGTCTTGAAACCCTTGCTATAGTCCTGCCATCTATGGGACTTTTAACCTCAGAGAAACTTTCTCCAAAAACCCACTCTCCAGCGGCGTAGGTTTTAAATTCAGGGACACCATCTTCGCCAATTCTGTATATCTCATCAAAAATTTTGTTACGGACAAGTTTGTCCATTTGTAATCACCAATATATACTATTGCACACACCTATAAAAGGTTTTATCTAACCAAACTGAAATTTTATCTCCCAAAAACTTTCCAAGGAACGAATCACCAAAGTTCCGAAAACGTTAATAACTTTAACGAGAATATATAACCGGTGGTTTCTATGAAGATAACGGATAAGGAAGTTTTTGAAATTGCCGTAAATGCCGAAATAAAAGCAAAAGAGGCATACGAAAAGATGGCTTCGCTTGTAAAGAGCGATATTATTAGAGATGAGCTCCTGTTTCTGGCTAAGGAAGAAGATAAACACAGACAAATAGTAGAGAAAATGGCCGAGAAGTTTAAGGAGAGCGAAGAAGAACCAAAACAGATCGAAATTGAAATAATGGGAGAGTTCAAAGTTATTGCAGAAAAAATGAGTGAAGCCATTAAAAAACCAGATATCAACCTTGACGAAGTTTACGAGATAGCCATGGAGGCTGAACTCGTGAGTGAAAAACTTTACAACGAACTTGCAAAGTATGCAGCAAATGAAAAAACCAAAGTTCTGCTCAACATGCTTGCCGATATGGAGAGACAACACTTTAACATCCTTAAGAAGCACTATGACTACATGATGCAGTATCCCGATGTTTATAAAGAGGAGCTCTACGACCAGCTCATGAAAGACATAAACTTCAATTTCTGACGCTTTTTAACCTTCTTTTCTTGTTGTATAGAAAAGAGTAAGTAGAACTCTCTTCAATCCCTCACATCCTTGAAACTGAGTACAGCAGGCTAACCCCAAAGAGTCCGCTGAGCGAGAGCAGAATCAAAGGGCCCGCAACTTCCTTCCCAAATCCCATACTTGCCCAGTGGATGTAGAAGGCTATGGCTAGAAGGCTCTGGACTATGAAGACGAGGGAGACTCCAAAGAGCCGCTTCCCCAACTTTGTATTCTTCATTCCCAAGTAGTTTCTAAGGAGCATGAGAGCTAAGACCAGCTCGATTAACACTATGAATATATTAACTTTCCAATAAAGCCCTATCACTTTCTGTTCACCTCTACTAAGTTTTCAATTTCATTCCAACTCTCCTCCACCTTCTCGGAAGGGATGTAAATGGCCCCATAGTCTTCGCCAACCTTTTCCACGATGCCGTGTTCGAGCATGAGCTCAAGGTGGTACTTTACCGTGCGGTAGTTGAGGTTAAGCTCTTTGGCAATTTGGTATACGTTGGAAGGCTTCCTCTTGATTAACTTAAGAATTTTAATCCTTGTTCCACCACCTTTTGACCCCACCAGCAACCAGAGAAGGATGTTCCTGAGGCTTCTGTCCATGTTCAGTATTTGGTGCTCACTCCTAATAAAATTAACCTAAAAATAAATTAAAGGAAGGATCACGGGAAGTTGAAGGGGTTCACAACGAACCACACGTCCTTGACTCCCTGGCCCTTAAGGTCTCCCCTCTTCTTGTCCATGAAGAAGTAGTAAAGCGGGTAGCCCCTGAATGTTGTTTGCTTCATTCCGTCTTCCCTCGTGATTTCCCCAAAGTCACCAGCTATGACCGAAGGCGCCACTGGGTTCTCGCGGTAGAATGCTGGCCATTTTTGGGCACAGTCCCCGTAGCAGACACTCATATTGGCGTTGTCTTTGACGAAGTAGTACAGCGTCATCCCCATGTCGTCGACTAGATAAGTCCCGACGCTATCCTGGTAGGCTATCATTACGTCGTAGTCCCTCATCACGTACCAGACGTGCTTGACGTCCTCACCATTCGTGTCTCCAGCTTTCTCGTCCATGAAGAAGTAGTACAGCGGCCATCCTTTGTATGCGAGCTGTTTACTGCCGTCTTCCCTCGTTATGTATGTGAAGTCGCTCGGGCTGAGCGTTGAGGGTGCTGAGACTTCCTCCGGCGCAAAGACGGGCCACTTCTGGGCACAGTCGCCGTAGCATACGCTTGTGCCGTTTACGTCCTTGGCGAAGTAGTAGAGTGCCATTCCGCTCGGATCAACGAAATAAGTGCCTATCCCTTCTTTGTAGGCTATCATGAGCGTATAGTCGGGCTTCATGACGAACCAGACGCCCTTAACGCCCTCACCGTTCGTGTCTCCAGCTTTTTCATCCTTGAAGAAATAATACAACGGCCATCCCTTGTAAGCTAGCTGCTTGCTCCCATCGTCGCGCGTTATCACCGAGAAGTCCTCTTTGTCGAGCCCGGGCGGGAGGTTCAGCTCTTCCTCGTAAAAGACTGGCCACTTTTGTGCACAATCGCCATAGCAGGCACTTTTGCCCGAGTTAGGGACGTCTTTGGCGAAGTAGTAGAGCGCTCTCCCCTCTTTGTCCACGAGGTAATACCCCACGCCATCTTTGTATGCGATGTTTACAGTGTAGACCATTCCCTCAAGTTCACTTACCCTCTTCTCGTACTCGTTTATCTGCTCTTTTAGGTCGCTTACCTGTTTTTCATAGTCACTTATCTGCCCTTCGTACTGGCTAACTTTCTCCTGAAGGTCACTGACCTGGTTTTCGAGGCTTTTCACCTGCTCCTGGAGGGCGTTGTACTCTTCTTGGCTCACCCCTTTGGGCGCAAGCCCGTATCCGGCGAGGGTCCCAATGAGGAGCCCCACCAAAAGGAATCCCAAAACTTTTACGTCCATTTTCAACATCTCCCTTGTTATATAACAATATGTTGCCATAATATAAAAGTATTCTTTACTATTGACACAAAAATTAGGTATAAATTGGGTATGAATGTTACATAAATGGAAAATCTTAAATAATTTAAAGATTAAAATACAATGTAGGTGACGTTGGATGGAAAATTTGAAAAAACTCAGTTTTGTTGTTTTGTTCTTTGTTGGAGTAGTGTTTCTAAGCGGTTGCACCGGGGGCGGGGGCTACGGGACTCCTTCCACAACCCAAACGACTCAAAGTGAAATCCCCATCCAGCTCGGAGAATGGAATGCCGATGGCATCATCGGTGAGAACGAGTACGCCCATGAGCTCTCCCTCGCCGGAGGAAAACTCACCGTTTACTGGAGAAACGACGACACTTATCTTTACATGGCCCTTAAGGGGCAGACTAGTGGTTGGGTGGCAATAGGTTTTGAGCCCACTGACAAGATGAAAGATGCAGACATGGTTTTTGGGTGGGTTGAAAACGGGGAAGTGAAGATTATAGATGCTTATTCCACCGGAACCTATGGTCCGCATCCACCAGACGAGCAGCTCGGGGGAAGTAGTGATATTCTTGAGTATGCCGGGAAAGAGGAGAACGGCTATACTGTGATAGAGTTCAAAAGGAAACTCAACACGGGCGATCAGTACGATAAGGCCTTTACTCCCGGGCAAAAAATAAGCTTCATCTTTGCTCTAGCCGATGCGGATGACTTCACGACCAAGCACAACATAGCGAGGGGTTATGGGGAGCTACAGCTCGACGGGTGATTTTAGTGGAGCCGTTCCAGATACACGCAGTGGTGCAGACTACTGCACTCCTTTTCTTTCTCTTGGGAATTTACTACGCCAGGAGGCATAAACGAAGGTGGCATCATTTCTTTGTGTACTCCGCTGTGGGATTGCTGACAATTGGTGTGGCCTACATGCTATACATCGTCGGAGGCGTGCCCTCAATCCATGGAAAATTTGGGCTTTTTGTATACTTATACGTCCTCTTTGCGGCTATGAGCGGGAGGCTGTTCTGGGGGAGGAAGATAAAGAGAAATACACACAAGCTAATAGCGCTCTCTGCAGTTTTGCTCTTATCCCTTCAAATACTGCTTGCACTTTATCTATATGTCCTCTAACTCTCTTTTTTCAGCACAACGAACTCTTTGTAATCCATGAGCTTTTTGAAGCCCTTTTTAAGATAGTATGAGTAAGCCTCAAGATGCGGAAAGGTTATCACATATGCTTCTTTTCCGAGCTCCCTAAGCCTTTCAACTGCAAATTCCAAAAGCTTTGAGCCATAGCCTTTTCCTTTGTAGGCTGGGTCGACCATGAAGAACTCGATAAGACCAGTCTTTTTGCCTTTTATCTCCTCCGGCACCCACCATGCTTCTTTGCCTTCGAAGTTGTACACTAGAGCAACGGTACCTATTAGTCTTCCATCCTCGTTGCGAAGAACATAGAGCTCATCAAACTCATCCCTAAGCCTGAACTCAAGAAAAGGCTCATAAACTCTTTTAAATCCTTCAAAATCATCAGGGGATGGTTTGTTTTCTACCCACTCCAATGCAGGGTAAGCTCCATTTGTTCCTTGGTAGACTCTGAAGACAAATCTAAGGAGTTCATCCTTGAGGAAGAGCGGATTTTCAATTTTTACAATCTTCATGGCATATCCCAGAAATTTTTACTCTGCTTTCCTTAAAAAGCCTTGCGAGAAAAGTTTATGAATTAGGCTGCCCTAATAATTTTGGTGATCGCATGAGCTACCTCGATATTAAAGTTACAGATGAAGAAGGGAAAGAGGCTCCCTTGAGGGAGTTTGTGAAAGGAAAGTGGACTGTGCTGTATTTTTATCCCAAGGACAACACTCCTGGCTGTACAACGGAGGCAAAGGAGTTCTCTGAGCTTATTGAAGAATTTGAAAGGCTTGGAGTTCAAGTTATAGGCGTTTCCAGGGATTCCCCAGAGAGTCACAGAAAATTCAAAGAGAAGCATGGACTAAAGGTGAAGCTTCTCAGTGACCCAAGTGGCGAGCTCCACAAAGCTCTTGGAGCTTGGGGAAAGAAGAAACTATATGGTAAAGAATATGAGGGGATTATTAGGAGCACCTTCATCCTTAGCCCAGAGGGGGAAATAGCTTGGAAGAAGATAAAAGTTAGAGCCAAAGGACACGCGAAAGAAGTGCTTGAAGAAATCAAAAAGTTAATATCTCCAGAAAACCAAATTTAAATCGGTGATAGGATGAAGGAAATCAACGCACTCGCACTCGCTTTAGAAGTTGAAAAGGCAGAACTCAGGTTTTACATCGAGATGGCCAAGAGGGCAAAGGATGAAAGGGCGAAAAAAATGTTCCTTTTTTTGGCTGGAGAAGAGGCTGAACACTGGGATGTTTTTGAGAAGAAGTTTGTAGAAAAGCTCCTTCAAAAACCAGAAATGCCCCAGGTTGACGAGGAACTTTTGGAAAAGCTTACCCCGAAGTATGAGGGAGAGCTTAGCGAGGTTAAAGCTGTAGAGTTGGGGATGGAGCAGGAAAAGCTTACGTGGGAGTTTTATGAAAAAGCGGCGGAAGAAGCCGAGGATGAAAACGTTAGGAAAATCTTTAACGAGCTGGCAAAAGTTGAGAAGGCACACTATGAGCTTTTGAAAGCACAGTACGACTCGGTCATGAAGACGGGCATATGGATGGATTATCAGGACTTTAGCCTTGAGGTTGATTGAAGAGGAAGAGCTTCATCTGCCCTTAATTAGAACGTTAACAAGCTTTACTTCTTTTCTTAGCTTTTCTTTAATCAGTTCGATAATCTCCGGATCGGTAAGATCGACTATTTCACCATTTTCAATCAAATTCACATGAGGTTCCGTGTTGATCTCAATCCGGGTCTCTCCTTCAACGGAAAAAACCTCTATGAGGCCAAGTTCTTTTAAAGCCATGACATTAGAGTACAAGGTAGAGAAGCTCATGGTGGGGAACTCTTCTTTGATCTTCTTGAAAACTTCGCTGAGGGAAGGGTGAGAAGGGCCTAGTTCATCTATTACCTCAAGTAACTTAAGTCTCTGGGGAGTAAGCTTGTATCCATTTTCCCTTAGCACTCCAACCGCTTTTTCTTTCCACATGTTTTTGAGTATGCACTGCACTTTATAAGCTTTCCTAATTAGAAATTATTTCTAAATAGAAAAGCTTATTAAGAAAAAATACATACTAAAATTGGTGAAACCCATGTCGGAACACAATAGGAGATTAATTGAAAGGGCAGGAATAGATGTAGAGAAATTGCTAGAACTTCTCGTTAAAGCGGCTGCAGCAGAGTTCACAACATATTACTACTACACCATACTTAGAAACCATGCAACAGGTCTAGAAGGAGAAGCCATTAAGGAGATAATTGAAGATGCAAGGCTTGAAGATAGAAACCATTTTGAAGCCCTTGTACCGAGGATATACGAGCTCGGAGGGGATCTACCAAAGGACATTAGAGAATTTGCCGATCTAGCCTCTTGTAGAGATGCCTATCTGCCAGAAGAGCCCACTATCGAAAACCTTCTAAAGGTTCTTCTTGAAGCTGAGAGGTGTGCCGTTGGGGTTTATACGGAGATATGCAACTACACACTCGGAAAGGATCCAAGAACCTATGACCTTGCACTTGCTATTCTGCATGAGGAAATAGAACATGAAGCATGGTTTGAAGAGCTCTTAACTGGAAAGCCGAGCGGCCACTTCAGGAGGGGGAAACCCGGGGAAAGCCCATACGTCTCAAAGTTTTTGAGAACGAAGTGAGTTTTGAATTAACATCCTTTTTATTTTCTTTGGAAAACCTTATTAACATGAAAGTCGAACATTAAAATGGTGATTTGAGTGTTGGCAATAAACCCAACTCTGATAAATAGGGATAAGCCCTATTCTAAGGAAGAGCTTATGGAAGCCCTAAGGCTGGCAACCATAGCCGAGCTCGATGCTGTAAACTTGTATGAACAGATGGCAAGATTTACGGAGGATGAAAGGTTCAAAAAGGTCTTCTTGGACGTTGCAAGAGAAGAAAAGGCACACGTGGGGGAGTTCATGGCTCTTCTGCTAAGCTTAGACCCAGAGCAGATTAGTGAACTTAAGGATGGATTTGAGGAGGTTGAGGAGTTAACAGGAATTAAAACCGAACTCAACTCTCAGGAGGAGAATGAAATGGAAGAAAATGGATATCTCAAGGTTTTAAGGGAAGCCCTTCTCGATGCAATTGAAAAGGGGAGAACGTTAACTCATTCACTTCCAAAAACAAAAATAACTGGCCAATCATTTAGAGTGGACATCATAAGCTTCGAGGATGGCGTGAAAGTAGTTAAACAGGAGTACAGGCCAATCCCAATGCTCACAAAGAAGTTCTACGTTGGACTGAGAGAGCTTAACGATGGAACTTACGATCCAGCTATAGCTGTGAAAGCTGGAGAATTGCTTGTCAAAGACGAGGAAAACCTGATAATAAATGAGATACTTTCAACTGGAGGGATAAAAAGATTAAAGCTCGGCCCATGGGAAAACACAGAAGAGGCATTAGATGAACTTATGAATGCTCTCCAAGAAGCATCAAAGGCCTCTGCAGGTCCTTTTGGAGTAATAATCCATCCAAAGAGATATGCCAAGCTCTTGAGAGTTCACGAGAAGGGTGGAAGAATGCTCATAGAGGTTTTGAAAGGGGTATTCAAAGGTGGTATCCTAGTTACCCCAAGCATCGACGAAAACAAAGTAATCGTGTTCGCAAACACCCCAGCAGTTCTTGACGTTGTCATCGGCCAGGATGCAGATCTAAAAGAGCTCGGACCAGAAGGGGAAGAAGTAGCGTTTTTAGCAAGTGAAGCCCTAGCAGTAAGGATAAAGAGCCCAGAGGCAATTGTAGTCCTCGAATGACCCCCTTCTTATTTTTTGGAGGAAACTTAATGGAAAAGAACGCCCAAAAAGATATTAAAAAGACAAAGAACAGCCTCAAAAGGCTCCTAAAAGAATTACCAACAGAGGAACTTTTATCACTTTATTTTGATTTTATTCTTCAAGAAAAATTGTTAAAAGAGCTCCCTAAAGCAGAAATGGAAATAGAGAGAGTTTTGGGAAAGTTTTGGAGCGACAGTGTTGTGGAGAACGTTGAGGTGTATAATCTCGGCGGAATGTGTTATAAAGAAAAGGTTCCAGCAGTCAGAATGGGAAGAGAGGAGCTTGCAGAGAGAAGAACCCTTTTTTATGCGGAACCCTTTCCAGAGAACCTTCCCAAAGAAAAGAAAGCTACTGTTAAAGATATAGTGTTCAGATTAATTGAGGTCAACAACGCGGAACTTGAAGTTTTTGAAAAATTAAAATCAAAATCTCCCTTAGAAGACGTGATTTTCAAACTAATTAGGGAGAGTTTACTTCAGCATTCGAGACTTTTAAAGGAGTTGCTGGCTCTTCTCTGACGCTATAATGGGAAAGGTATATAACTTTCAAATACCATATTATGAACTGGTGATTCCTATGGTCGAACCTCTTGTTAAAAAGGCTGCCGAAGTTGAGGATAAGGCAGCCAAAAGCTATACCGAAGGACTGGCAAAGATTAGGGGACAGGGGTTGAAGTACACCGATACAGAGGCGGTTGTGACAAGAATAGCCGTCGATACAATTATACACAAACACTTAATGAAAGCAATCCTTGAGGCCCAGAAAGAGCTTGAGAAATTTAGAAAAGGTTATGAACACGTGAAAGAACCAGGGGAAATAGAACCTTCCAAAGAACAGGCTCTTCTTGTGAAAAGGTTTGCCGAGATGCACTTAGATATTGAGAAAGACATGATAGAAACATACAAAAAGATGGCAGAAAAGATGACCCATCCGCTCTTCAAAGGGCTCGCTGAGGCCCTTGTTAAAAATGAGGAAGAACACCACAGACTTTTGGCTGAGCTTATAGCGAAGTATAAAGAATGAGGCAAACAAAACGTCTTCCCTTTTTCAGCTTTTTTAGACTCTAGGCTCTCATTTTAGCTACTCATATTGACTCAAAGCCTTCAAGGCTAAAAGCGCTATTCCCAGAGATGCTCAACATACTTCGTTCGAAGGACTGGCTAATAATGCTCTAAGGGAGAAAATTTTAAGTACAACAAACACAAATTATTAAAGAGGTGATTGGAATGGTTGTCCTTGAGAAGCCGCTCCCCTACGTGGGAGTGAAGCCTGTTCAGGTGATAACTGCGATAGCAGTACTCATAGTGGGCTACATCGTGGCAAAGATCGTCGTCAGCATGTTCAAGAAGGGCCTGAAGAAGACGAAGCTCCCGGAGCTCGTCGTTGAGTTCCTCGGGAGGTTCCTAAGTGCCCTCCTCTACGTTGCAGTGATACTGCTGGCAGTTAGAGCGTTAGGCGTCGAAGTCGGTTCAGTAGTTCTCGGCCTGTCGGCGGTCATAGGCTTGATCTTGGGCTTCGGCATGCAGGACACGCTAACAAACCTGGCAGCCGGCGTCTGGATTGCCGCTTTAAGGCCAATTGACATGGGTGAGGTCGTTGAGGTAGCTGGAAAGGTCGGTAAGGTCAACGTCGTCGGCATAATGAGCACCGAGCTTTTAACAGGTGACAACGTGCTCATAACGATCCCCAATAAGCTCGTCTGGGGCAACGTAATAACCAACTACACCAGGATGCCCACGAGGAGGGTCGACGTCAACGTCGGCGTCGCCTACGGAACGGACCTCGACAAGGCCATTAAGATCGCCATGGACCTCATGCAGAACCACCCGAAGGTTCTCAAAGACCCAGCTCCGACGGTGGTTATAACAGAGCTCGCAGACTCGTCAATAAACCTCCAGCTCAGGGCTTGGGCTAAGACCGAAGACTACTGGGCGGTCAAGGGAGACATCACCAAGGGCATCTACGAGGCCTATGTGAAAGAAGGAATAGAGATACCATTCCCACAGATGGACGTTCACATAAAAGAAATGCCAAAGTGAGCTAAAAACTCCTCTGCTATCTCTTGCTCTTCTCTTTCTTCGAAGTCAAACTTTCTGTTGAGTTCTCTCATAGTTTCAACGCTGATTTTTTCTTCAAGCCTCTTTAGTGTAGTAACAGCTTTTTCAGGTAAGTCTTTGCCGATTATGATCGCCTCATAAACCGGAATTGCCTTTTTGTCGTCCTCAAGTGTCCTCAGATTAAACACTATTACTCTTGCGTCGGTCGTAAAGGCAGTGATCACATCTACTTCGCCCTTCGATATGGCCTCGTACATCTCCCGGGGCATAAGGGGCTTTATCTCCCTGAACTCAAGGCCGTAAACAGCCTTTAGCCTCGGCAGACCGTCGGGCCTCTCGACGTAGGGAGCAGGACAGGCGAAGGTAAGGCTTTTCGATATCCTCGCGAGATCGCTTATGGTTCTAAGGTTATTCTCTTCGGCGAATTCCTCTCTTACAGCCAAGGCAAAATCATTCCGAAAGCCGAGCCTCGCAACTACTTCTATTCCCTTCCCTTTGAACCCCTCCCTGACGGCCTCAAAGACCTTCTCCTCGTCCCACTCCTCCATGGGCGGGAGCTTAAGAAGGGCGTTGTAGGCCGTTCCGGTGTACTCGACGTAGAGGTTTATCTCTCCCATCTCAAGCGCCTCAAAGTTTGCCTCCAGCCTCGGTTCGCTTACCCTCACCTCGTACTCAAACCCTTCCATCTGGAGGAGCTTACCAATGATATGGGCGAGGATCTTCTGCTCGTTGAAGGGCTTTGCCCCTATGACAACCTTCATTCAAGCACCCCCTATGCCCTTTGGAGTAATTCTTTTTTCGATGTAGGAAAAGCTAACGTCAATAAACACCGCCATCAGTATGGCTGGAATCGAACCCGCGAGGATTTTGTCCGTGTTAAAGCTAGCTAAACCCTCAAAAACTAAACTTCCCAGCCCTCCGGAACCAATTATTGCGGTTAATATCGCTATCGAGTTTGCCAGAACGGCGGCAAACTTTATGCCTGCAAACATGGCCGGATAAGCATGTGGAAAGCGTACGTACCTTATGATTTCCCATTCCGTAAGCCCAATACCCCTAGCAGCGTCTATCATTGCTTCATCCACCTCGCTGAGACCAACATAAGTATTCTTCACTATAGGGAGGAGTGCCCGAAGGAATATTGCAAAAACCGCAGGGGTAAACCCTATTCCAAGGAGAGGAACCACTATCGCAACAACAGCAAAGCTCGGTATCGCTTGCACGAGGTTGGCGAAGCCCATTATAAATGAGGCTAACCTTTTGCTCTTGAGTGAGAGTATGGCTAGAGGTATTCCAACGGCTATGCTCAGGAAGAGAGAAGCATAAGTCAAAACGAGGTGCTCCCCAAAGACTCCAAGAACCCTCTCAACGCCTACCATAGCGATCCCTCAGATAGCGTTCTATTAATGCAGCAACTCCATCGAGTATTAATGCCAGAATCCCAACCCACAAACCTGTGACGATAATTATGTCCCTGTCGTAGAGGTGTATGCCCGTCTGTATCGGAGCCCCAAGGCCACCAGCCGCTATCAGGCCGCCAAGTGTAACGACGCCCATGGTAAAAACAACAGCTATTCTTACGCCGGCCGCTATTAAAGGTAAGGCCAAGGGAAAGCGCACCTTTATGAGCATCTCCCGCTCGTTGAGGCCTATCGCTTCGGCCACCTCGATGTAGCTCCTCTCAACGCTCGTCAGCCCCGTGTAGGTGTTTCTAGCTATGGGAAGGATGGAGTAGATGACCGAGGCCGCTATCGTTGGCCTCTCCCCGAGGCCAAGAATGGGCAGGAGGAGAACGAGGAGTGCGAGCGTTGGCACGGTCTCCAGGATGTTGAGGACGTTGAACACTATTGGAGTCAACTTTGGCCGCCTGTAGAGGTAAAGGCCGAGGAGAACGCCGATAACGATCGATAAGGCCAGGGCTATCCCGAACATGCGGAGGTGCTCAAGCGTCCTTTGGGTGAGGTTCTGGCTCTCCCATACCCATCTAATGTCCATTAAAGACCCTCACAAGAGCTTTAAAAGAACTTCATTAGCAAGTAAAATGCCAACGGGCTTTTCCCTCTCAACTACAACTCCAAGAAAGGCATTCCTGCGTTTCATCTCAGCCAAGGCGGAAGCGAGTGAATCATCGGGAGAAAATACAAGGGGCTCCATAAGAGCTTCCTCTAAATCCTGCGACTTTAAGAGAGATTTTAAATCCGTAACCCCTTTAAGTGCTCCTTTTTCCACTATAACTGCAAATTCGATGTTTTTATCTTTCATCCACTGGAGTAACTCGTCCTTTTTCTTCACTTCCACTGTGTATCTCTCAACGTCCACCATGAGGTCTTTCACCTTCAGGGTGTCGAGATGCTTGAACTTCTTGTCCGCATTAACTAACTTAGCAACGAACTCATCCGCTGGATTAAGCACTAGCTCGTCAGGATACCCCACCTGAACGAGCTTTCCTTTTCTCATTATCGCTATTCTATCGCCGAGCTTGAAGGCCTCCTCTATGTCGTGGGTTACAAAAACAATAGTCCTTCCAAGAACTTCTTTTATTCTCAAAAACTCCTCCTGGAGTTGCTTTCTCAAAATAGGGTCTAAAGCCCCAAAGGGCTCGTCCATAAGGAGGAGGGGAGGGTTCAAAGCCAAGGCCCTTGCGAGGCCAACCCTCTGCTGTTGACCACCACTTAGCTGGTGAGGATAACGAGTGGCGAAGTCTTCAGGAAGAGCTACGAGGTGCAAGAGCTCTTTAACCCTCTTATCAATCTCTTCCTCACTCCAGCCCTCCAGTTTCAAAAGAAGTCCTATGTTATCTCTCACGGTCATGTGGGGGAAGAGTCCTATCTGCTGGATAACATAACCAATGCTCCTCCTAAGCTTTACAACATCAAACTCCTTAATGTTTCGCCCGTTGATAAAGATCTCACCCTCATCTGGCTCAATAAGGCGGTTTATAGTTCGCAGAAGAGTTGTTTTTCCAGAACCGCTTGGCCCTATGAGTATTAAAAGTTCACCGCCTATGATCTCAAGATTGACATGATCAACAGCCGTGAAATCCCCGTATCTTTTTGTAACATCTCTGAGCTCGACGGTCTCTATTCTGTTGAAGAGCATTTCAATCACCATAAAGAAAAAAGAATCAGCCCTTAAGGAGGCCTTTCTCAATTAAAAACTCTCTCGCTATTTCCCTCGCATCCTTCTTCTCCACGTCGTACTGGTAGTTAAGTTCTCTCATCGTGTCAGTGTCAATGAGCCCCTCGAGCTTCTTGAGGACTTCCACTACTTCCGGATATTTGTCGGCGAACTCCTTCTTGATGAGTATGACGGCATCGTAGGGCGGTAGAGCTCCTTTATCGTCCTCGAGGATTTTGAGGCCGAATAGGTCGACCCTCGCATCGGTCGTGTAGGCGGAGATGGCATCAACCTGTCCGTTCTTTATTGCCTCGTACATAAGCGTTGGCTCCATCTGCTTTACTTCCCCAAAGGTGAATCCGTAAACCTCCTTAATCCTAGGCAGGCCGTCCGGTCTCGTCGCAAACTCCGGGTCGGTTCCTAATGTCATCTTAGGTGCGTATGGAGCAAGATCACTGAGTTTTTCTAAGTTGTTCTTCTCTGCAAATTCTTTCTTAACGGCTATTGCATAATCGTCTCTAAAACCAAGCTTTACAAGGGTTAGAACGCCATCACGTTTTAACATCTCTTCCTTGCTTTTCTCATAGACGTAGTCGGGATCCCACTTCTCCGGGGGATCGAGCTTGAGGATGTTGTTGTAGGCAGTTCCCGTATATTCTACATAGACGTGAATCTGCCCCCTCTTCAAGGCTTCATAATTAACCAAAGTCCCTCCAAGGCCCTCCTTAACCTCTGCCTTGAAGCCGTTCTCCTCAAGGAGAAGAGCTATCATGTGGGCTAAGATGTACTGCTCGTTAAAGGGCTTAGAACCTATCACTATAGTGGGAACTTCTTCCTTCTGGCCAATGCAACCGCTTAAAAAAGCGACTACAATCAAACCAGCTAAAGCCAATGCACCAAACCTGTTCATCTTTACACACCTGTATTTAATTGTTCGGTCTTTCTAATAAAGTTTTCGAAAAATTAAAAACAAAAGTACCAACTTCGAACTACCCAAGCATCGAATCAAGGAAGAGCATTATATAAAAACCTAGGAAAAAGCCAGCAGTTACTAAAAGTTCATTCTTCTCGTGTTTATAAATCTCTGGAATCATTTCCTTCACCGTTACATAGAGCATTGCTCCCCCTGCTAAACCAAGACCATAAGGGAGCAAACCATGAAATATGGTGAAGAAAAACGCGCCCACAAGAACCATAACCCATTCTGCAACTCCGCTTAAAGCTCCCATCAGAATGGGCTGGAACCTTTTCTTTTGAAGAGTCGCAAGAGGTAATGAAACAACCGTTCCCTCGGGAAAATCCTGTATTCCTATGGCTATTGCCGTCACAATCCCTGTCTTTAGGTCAAAGACAATAGATGTTCCAACTGCTAAGCCCTCGGGCAGGTTATGTATTATAACTGCCAAAACTATCAGCCAAACAACCCTCAGCTTGTTTTTGAGCTCTTCGGGGCCTTCGTAGCCTTTAACCAAATGCTCATGAGGTACAAAGCGGTCGATAGCGTATATAAGAACTATTCCGAGCAAAATTCCCACTCCGGCAGGTACGAAGCTACCAGTGGCTTCAATCCCCGGGAGTATTAAACTCGTAAAGCTCGCAACAATCATTACCCCAGCGGCAAAAGATAAGCTGAAGTCCATGCCCCAATCAGGCATCTTATGGGAAATTATCGCAAGCAACGAGCCAAGAGTCGTCATTAAGGCCACAAAAAGACCTGCATAAAAAGCAACCATCATCAGACTCCCGTTGGAAACTGCAAGAAGGTACGTGCTCAATGATGTTACGAAGTTTTCTAACATAATTAGGTCACCCTAACTAAAAGTTAAGCGAAGAAAATATATAAAAGTTGCGGAGGATCAAATCGGAGTCACATGCCCCCACTTTTCTAAAGCCCTTGCGAGCTCTTTATGGGTCTTTGCATATTCTTCTAGAGATATTCCCTGCATTATGGCATCTATTGCCTGTCTTACCGCCTTAGCTCCAGCAACAGGTCCGTCCGGATGACCGAGGGTTCCTCCACCGAGCTGGAGAACAATGTCGGTTCCAAGAGCCTCTATGACCGCTGGCAGGTTGCCCGGATGTAATCCACCGGAGCTCGTTGGGAATGCCGGTTTTATGTGGTAGAACTTCTGTTCAAGATGGAATACGTCGTTTTCATCGGGCTTGTAGTGGTTCTCCCTTAAGATTCTAGCGTTTTGAATAACGTCCCACTTGCCACCTTCGAGCTTTCCAGCACCAGCAGTTCCCACGTGGAGCTGGTCAATACCTATCAACCTGTAGAGCTTGGCAAGGACGAACATTGAAATTCCGTGGTAGGGATTTCTTGTGAAGGTAGCGTGCATTGCCCTGTGTCCGTGTATAGCCAAGCCGTAATCCTCGGCTAAGTCCCTTATATACTCCAACGCTCCCCAGCCGGTTATAACGACATCAACCATCGCATGTTTAAGTCCAAGGTCTGCAAGGAGCTCAAGCCTAGTTTCCATTTCCCTTATGTCCGCAGTTATGTTGGCGAACCATGTCTTCTTCTCTCCGGTTTCGCTCTCGACTTTTTCAATTATTCTCGCCATTATCTCTGCTCTCTCCTCGAAGCGGTTGTACCATGGACTTGTAAGATTTTCATCGTCTTTCATGTAGTCCGCTCCTGCAGTGAGAAGATCGTAGGCAAGCTTCTCAAACTCTTCTGGAGAATAGCCGACCTTTGGCTTTGGGACTACACCGTAAAGGGGCCTATCTTTGATTTCAAGCATCTTCCTTACTCCCTCTATACCAAAGGCAGGCCCATTGAACTCCCTGATAATCTTCTCGGGCAAGTAGAGATCTTCAAGGCGGAGACCTTTCACTCTCTTCATTCCAAAGACGTTTCCTGCAATGCTCGCAAGAAGTCCCGGTAAATTGGCTTCTTCAAAAGCGTGGAACGGATAGGCAATCTTAACTATCCAGCTTCCATCCCCCATGTCGTGGAAGTCGTAAGCTTTTGCAGATAAATCCGCCCACCTTTCTTCCTCATACCATGGATAGAGGGTAGTCCATGTTCCCGTTGAGCTTTCAGCAGCGACTCCTCCAGCGGCTTGCTCAATTGTGTATCCCTCAGCCGGAGTTATCCTAAAAACGGCTATGATGTCTCTCTTCTTGTTGGGCTCATAACCTTTGTCCACATAGTAGTCATATATCTTGTCAAATTTTTCAGGCATTTTTCACACCTCCTTATTAGTTAGGTTTTCCTAATTATTAAGCCTTTCGTTGGGTGGCATAGAAATAGAAAAGCGGAGGTTATTAAGCTTTCGATAACGGCAAAAAAGAAAAAGAAAGACGTCTCCATGAAAAGCCATCATTTATGTTTGTCATCCTCATTGATGGTTATTGCGGGTGTTTCCAATACGATGATGCGTTCTACTCTTGATATCTCCGACCTGAAGTCAAACCTGCCGTCAGCTCCAATCAGCTTTATGAAGAGCACCATGCTCTCTTCGCCCGTAGCCGGGTCCCTGAGGGTCAGGACCTCAATGATAAGCCTGTCCGGGCTGTGCTCTCCCAAACTCAAGGGTATCTCCATGATGTACTCTGGGATTCCGTTCTTAACCCCACCCCCGCCGGCTATTATGACGAAGGGTATCTGGCCTTCATCTGATGTCCCGTAGTCGGGGTGGGAAAGCCTCTCTCTAACGGCAGAGGGGACGGGCAGTTTTGCTATATCGTTTCCCTCGATCGTCTCTCCCGTGAAGGAATTCTCCATATGGAAGGGACTCAGCGTTCTCGTCAGGAACGGGCTGTAGGGGCCGGGATACGCTGTGGTTTCGTTTACCGTCAGCGGGAAGCCCCACGGCGTGCCGTTGAATTCCCCATCAATCCCATCGAGTTTTATGAACATGTCTACTGCAGATTCCGGATCGAGGACGTCCCTCATCTTCACGGGATCATGGGGTGTATCCGCGGACTCATTAAGGCCTTTGATGTCCATACTAATCCTCTCCACGTAGCGTTTTCCCTTGTATTCTTCGTTTATGGTCATTCTCATGGCAGTCATGTTGCCTCCTCCCACGAAAACGTCCACCTCCTCCAGCGGAATGCGCTCCACTTTTGGAGCATCAACCGAGCTTTCGGGACTTACGCGGAGAAGAACAGGGAGACTGCATTTTTCTTTTATGTTGAGCGTTATATCCCCATTTTCGTCCGTTTCAGCCTCCCAGCAGCCGACCTTTGCCGCCTCGGGAGTTCCACCCATAACGGCCAAAAAGAAGTCCCTTGACACCGGATTGACGGTGATGTCCTTCCGGATATCGCTTCCCTGCAATGCTGCCTCGCCAATTATCTCTCCAGTTTCGGCATCCACCATTGCGAGACCAAAGCCCATTGTGGTTACTTTGTACTCTCCAGCAGGAATTCCAATGGCCTTCGAATAGCCCTTTGCCTCCGGGATTTCCCGCTGTATCTTGACAAACTCCTCCGAGCTGAGCTCCCTGGCTTCGCTGTAGTTTCCTACCACCAGCAGCGTGCCGTTAACTGGGTAGCTACATGAGATGAAGGGGTTGTAGGGGGTTATCGTTATGACGTTGTCACCGGTTAGTATCTCGTCGTGGGGGAGGTTGGCTCCAATGCACCCAACGCCCTCGATCGCGTACACTCCCGGGCCGAGCTTAACTCCCTGTGGCTCTCCGTAGGGGATTTCACTGATGAAAGAACCCCTCCTTACCTCTTTCACCACTATATTGCCCTGCGGAAGCGCCCTGTTCACCGCTTTGGCGAGCTCGGAACCTGCCTTGAACTTCACGACCTTGAGTGAGGGAACCACGATTCTGAAGGGATTTTGGGGGACGATTTTCCACCCCTGGCTTGGGTCTTTGGTATCTGCAAACCTCAGACCGCTCGCAGGGTGGTATATCTCAATGGAGACAATTTCCTTACCCTCAACTGCCTTTAGGGTATTCTGGGCCATCTCTCTTGCCGAGACCCTCTTTCCATCCACCAGAAAAATCCCGTCCTCGTTGTAGAACTCGTTAATGGCTTCTCCTTCCTTTACCCTGTCCCAGTAGGTCCTTTCAACTGCAGCGGTTATAAGGGCGTTTCTTAGGGTCACCAGTTGGGCAAAGCGAATAATGTATGCATCGGAGAGGTATTCAAGCTTCTTGGTCTTGTTATCTTCGTTTTCGGCAAGTCTCATAAGCCTGTGAAATTCTTCCTCTTTTGGTGATGCTCCCACGAGGGAAGGTGTGCGTCCACTACCGAAAACACTGTCAATTAGCCCCACTGCTTCCTCAAGCTCCTTCAGCTTTACATCAATCTGGGCATCCTTCTCTTCTCGGGGCTGAGTTTCTGTGGGTGGCGTTGTTTCTGTTTGGGTCTCCGTTGGTGGGGGTGTTTCCGTCTCGGTTTTAGTTTCGGTTTCCGTTTTCGTTACTGTTTCTGTTGGCTTGCTGGTTGTTTCTGTGTTAACGCTTTGGTTTATACATCCAGAGATGAAAGCTCCAAGCAACACTACACTCAAAAGCAGGGCAAAGCCTGCAAACCTACCTTTCATTTTTTCACCAGCTTTTTCACACGGCGACAAAAAACGTCAAAAAACCATGTGATTATGATTTGTAATAAGCCGTCAAACTATAAAACAATTTCTGTTTAACATTTGCATATGAAGTAAAAAGATTGACTTAACAAAAGGAAAACCAAAAGAAAAATTTTAATGAAAAGCTTCACGGTCCAACATGCATCATCTGGCTGTACATCTCCCAGTCGAGGAGGAGCTCGTATTCCGTCTTTAGGATGAAGTAGTGTGTATTTTCCATCGAAGCCAGATACCTAAGAAGACCTTTCTTTGCATTGTCATCCGTCATCTCTTCGAGCTTAGAATAGAATTCTTTGGCAATCCTCTCCGCTTCCATAGCCCATCTAATCAGTTCCAACATATCCTGAACGTTTTTAATTTTCTCCGCAACGGGCTTTAACTCTGGCCCCACATGTTCCTTGGGGAACACTATCTCCTCTCCGGGGAACGACTGGGCATAAAGCTTCCTTAAAAATTCCTCGTGCTTTTCCTCCTCCCCAGCGAGAAATTCCAGCTTCTTCCTTAGAGTCTCTATATCAACATTTGCGGCCATGCTTTTGTAAAACTCCCTTGCTCCTATTTCTGCTTTTATAGCCATTCCCAAAAGCTCCTTCAGAGAGAACTCATTCACCTTTTCAAGGGGAATCCCCATGTCAATCTCCACCATTTCTTCCACCTCATTTCAAAAACAAGACATTTATTAATAGGGCTTTTCCATACTAAAATCTTTCCATCAAATAAAGGTTCTAGTGACAAACCCTCTAACTCGAATATAAAAGTCTCATGGTAGAATTGCCAAGCCTTTCAGCTGCCACGTAATGAAGCCTCACTAGGGTGTAAATCCACAAGCTTATGGAAAAGAAGTACACTGCAGGAGCTATTTCTGGAGCAAAGATGTTGAGCCAGATAAACACTACAAAAGCCCAAGACGATATTCCTGCAAGCCTCTTGTACTCTTCAGGGGTTCTAACATAGCCCGATATGGCATTGATGAGAAGAAGAATGGCCACTGAAGAGGCCAGCTCAACGGTATAAAAGCTCTCCCTTACAAAGATGGCACTCCCGGCTACAATACTAACTTGCAAGAACATTGTCCAAGTAGCCCTAACAAGTCCACTTTCCGAGAGGGAATAGGCTATTAAAACAGGCCCCAAAAGTATTGCAATAGTTATAATGCCCCTATGAACGTCAAACATTGTCGCGATAAAGCCGAGTGAAGTTAGTATTCCTCCAAAGAGGATGTACCAAGAAAGCCTCCTATGTCCTAAAAAGAAGTTCTCAATCTTCCTTGAAAGGTTCCAGGTAAGGAAAATTCCCACAAGGGTCAGCACTCCACAGAGACTCATGAGAGTTTGATAAACACTTATCATGCTTCCATCGTCCAAGTTTTTACTCAGATAATTGGGAAGAAAACTAAATAAACCTTCCGGTAAACTTTTGTAGATTTTAAAAAACATGCTAAGTTTGTTCCCAAGAAAAACTCCTTTTCTTTATGTTCTTCAAAATTTCCACACCCTCAAACATCTGGAGGGCTCCAAATAACATCCCGCTGAAAAACGAGAATTCACTAACAAGATGGTATCCCATCAGATGGGAGAAGAAGCTAATGAAGAAGAAAAGGGAAGAAGTTGCCAGAGCATCGGTGTGAAGCCAAGGAAGGAGGTTGTTAAGTCTTATTCCTAAGAGAGCAGAGAGTGCAAATAGAAGTGTCATCAATGGGAAAAGCAGTTCAACGGCCGCAAAAACAACATAAATCCCAACAGCAGCTGAAAGACCAACATACAGCCATGTCCATGCTCCAAGTCTACCAAAAGAAAACGCAAGCACAACAAAAAGAAAACTAATAGCCCCTATGAATCCGATAACGTTTCCAAACTCTGGAAAAGTGAGTTCGAGGAGAAAACCCAGTGCAAACATTGCAGAGGATAGATACATTATACTCCCCTGTGTTCCTTTTACTTTCCATGCCAGCGCCGCACCAAGAATTGAAGCACTGAGAACCAGGTAGGAGAGAGCTATCCCTATCATTCAAAGCCACCTCCTGAGGTAATCGTATATTCCCATGGCGGAGTACACCCAGAGAATTACAGCGGATGAGTAAAGGAGAACTATGAGGAAAGACGTTCCTCCCAAAGAACCCTTGTTAATGAAGTACCTCAACCAGCTGTAGGCCACAAAAAGCCAAGAGGAAAGCAAGAGGGAGTACCTCAAAAAGGGGGAAAGAATCCTAAGCATTAAAAGGGAATGAACCAGAACAAGAAGGGCTAAAAGAACGCCTATGTAAATAATCTGTGCTGTGGTATCCGAAAAGCGAGAAGCGAGAGAGAGCGATGAAAGGATCAGAAGAAACTGGACAACGAACCTCTTCGTTGGAACAAGGACTCCCAGCGTGCTAAATGAATAGATCATTATCCCCGGTCCTGCAAGAAGAAGAATGGTGATAATGTTCCTCTCAACTGCACTCGTTGGTCTCATAATGCATAAGAAGCCGATTGAAATTAGAATTCCCGCCAACAGAGGGGCAAAAACGACATACTTTTTTTCAGAAACATAACCTTTCAACTTATTAAAGATTAGGGTAACATAAGCTATCCCTAAAATCGTGAGGGCCCCGTTTAGTGCCATTATGATATGGTATTCAATCATCTCATCCACCAAACCTTTTCTCCCATTGTAAGGAACAGGAATAATATTGCTGCGAAATATAGGAACGCACTGACAACCTCAAATCCAATCAAAAACGTTGTGATGCTTAAGAGGGCAAATATGCTAGAAAAAAGCAGGGTATCCCTTATCTCCTCTCCGAGAAGAGATGCATTCTCCCTGAGGTTTAAAGGCAGGATAAGGAGAACCAACAGTGTGCCCACATGGAAGTATTCTAGATCACGGGATATAAAAACGATAAGCAGTGTAAGGGCAACAATCAAGAGGAAGTACTCGTAGCGAATTCTCCTGGCAGTGTTGACTGAGATGAACCTCTCCATAATCAATAGAATCCCTAGAATTCCAAAAAACTCTATCATATCTAAGCTGATCCCAAAGGCAATTTCTCCAATACCTGCTCCAATGAAAAACAGACCAAGTAAGAGTGCGTAGGGCTGATGGTATAAGATGGGGTTCTTTTTTGTGGAAAAGCCGGTTATTATGAGAAGGCCAAGCAAAATATCAGGCAGGTTTGAAAGTAGAGCGCACTCCACTAAATCCACCTCCTCAATGTTTCGTATGTTCTAAGTGTAGAATATACCCACATAAGTAAACTTGTGAAATAAATCAAGAGAACCCCATAATGGATGCACGTTTGGGGGTTTTTGAAGGAATAATAGCGGAGCCATGCATGGAGGATAAGAAGCCAAGATGCAACCCTCGTGAGGTTTTTGTTAAAGCGTGTGCAAGTTGGCAAAGAGGAAATCAATTTCATGAGAAAAACAAGAGAAATGAGAATAAAACTGGCTAATGCTCCTACAATTTTCCCCAAAGCAGGAAGTGGAAGAAAATAATAAATAAGGAGCGACAGCAGGAGAACAGAGAGCTGCGCTTTAAATTCCTTATCAATTTCAAAATGCCTTATTGCAAAAAAAGGCAGGAGTATAAGGAGGGATCCGGTGAAAGGTAAGAGAATGATAAAGAGGGCAGTACTGGGCGAGGAAAAGATAACTCTAGTTGCCCTTAGAACGATCATTCCTCCGGCAATCATAAATCCACCAATTAATTGAAGGACTTCAAAGAGTTTACCCTTCTTGATGTACAAGTTAAGCTCATGGAATATCAAAATAGCAAAAGAAACTCCAAGTAAGATCGTGAATTCAATAATAGGACTCAACAGCGTGTATTCATCCAAGGGGCTCACCTATGATAATTTCCTTGTTCAGTTCGAGCTTGTAAAAGCCCGTAACTCCTTTAGGAGACTTCTTAATCCTTATTCCCCTCGTTATTTTAAATCCATCAACAACCTCGACTATATCTATAACATGCGTTGCAGACTCCTCAAAAATAGCCAGGGTCTTCTCATCAAGCAGCCTCTTATCTACCATCGACATTAAGACAAAGCCACGTTCCAGAGCTATGTTGGCCAATTCAGAGAAGAAACGGTGGACTGTCTCAGGAGGATGGAAAACGAGAAGGGGCTGAAGGAAGAATATGCCAATTAAGTGATCCTTTGGTATCTCTCTCATTGCATGACTTACCTTGAAGAGCTCCTGTGGAGCAAAATCTTCTCCTAGGGTAAAGAAAATAACCCCCTCAATCCCCTCTATCTTCTCAAGTCTCTTTTTAAGGCGAGGGGTTACAAAGACAACAGCCTTTTCTTTATTCTCTCTTAGAACAGCTAAAACTATTTCTATCCCCAGCTCTCCGATGGTTGATATTAAAATCGTGCTTCCCGGTTCAACTTCTCCGAGGAGCTCATCAAGCTTAGGGACGCCAAGTTTCATATTCAGACCCCGTGAAACAGAACTTCTTGGTGGTAAACTTCAATGCCCTTGTCAGTTATCTTATAAGGCCTAATCTCCTCATCAAAGGTACTCCCTCTGAACTTCGTTATCTTAATGCCTCTAAGGGTCTTTCCACGCTCTTCGATTGATCTCAGCTCTATAACCCCGCTCACAAGATACTCCTCAATATCACTATCTCTAAGCTCTGAAGTAAGGATAATTGTAGCCTTATACTTGGATATCGTCTTCAGAAAAGCCATAAAAGTTCTTCTGTACTCAAGCTCATCTATAATCGTAAGCCTGATCATTGTTAAAGGATCTATAACTATTCTTGAGTAATTTTCAGCATTGAGTTCTTCGCTTATTGCCCTTGTAAGCTTTTCAAAGCTGGTTGCAAATTCTTCATAAAGGACGTCGGCAAAGATAGTCTTCTTTTCTCCTACGGGTGTTGCATCCACGAGCTTTATATTGGGGTGATCCAGATCAAAGCCAAATTTGCTCATGTCCTCTTTGAGGGTTGAAATGGGCTCTTCAAAAGTAATATACAGACATTTTTCTCCTTTTTTAGTCCCTTCCATCAAAAACTGCATTGCCAACGTAGTTTTACCAGCTCCAGGTCCTCCTTTTATAAGATACGCCCTCCCGGGGATGAGGCCACCGTTGAGCATTTTATCGAGGCCTTCAACCCCTGTAGAAATTCTCTTCATGTTACTCACCACTGTGAGTTAATCTACTCTCAACTTAATAAACCTTTTTAATTGTACAAGATGTTTTAATTGTATAAGGCCCTGCTTCAAAACCCCACACTATAAGTAACAAGAAAAGTAGAAAAACACCAAAGAAATCATAAAGAGGATCACTCAAGCTGAACCTCGTTCTCCCAGAGGCCGTGGATGTTACAGTAACTCAAAGCATAGAGCTTGCCCTTCTTCTTGGTCTTGAGTACAAAGTAAGCTATGGGCTCTGTGTACACATCACTCGTGTTTGGGCCGTTTACAGACTCTCCATGGGCTGTAAACTCAGCCCTTCCAACATGGTAAACAAAGTTCTCGCCCTCTGGTAAGAAGTAAAGCTCTATGTATCTGATGTGGTGCTCGGTGGTGTTTGGATGCGGGATTTCTTTACCAACTTGCACCTTAACTTTAACAAGCTCTCCTTCTCTTTCGTACTCTATAACGGGGACGTGCTTTTCTCCTTTCCAGTCCCCACTCCTTATGGTTTCACCAATCATCCCGACCACCTCAATCCTCTATCTTTTCAAACATGTCTTTTGGAGCTCCACAGAGCGGGCATACCCAATCATCCGGGATGTCCTCAAACTTTGTTCCTGGGGCAACTCCACTATCCGGATCCCCTGCTTCCTCATCGTATATGTATCCACAAACTATGCACTTCCACTTCGCCATGTTTCCACCACCCTAATATTATTAGATTAACCTTATAAAGTTTGCGCTCCGAACTAAATGGAGCAAAAAACGAAAGAGTTACTCAAACACTACGAACTTGTCCCTTGAAGTGCCACAGACTGGGCAGTACTCTGGAGCCTCGTCAACTGCTGTGTAGCCGCAAACTGGGCAGATGTAGACCTTCTTTATCTCTATGTCCTTCTTCTGCTCTGCAAGTTCTTTTGCCTTTTTATAAAGCTCTGCATGGATTTTTTCGGCCTCCAAGGCATAGTGAGTGCTCCTAACGGCTTCTTTCTCTCCTTGGAACTCTGCCACTTTATTGAAAACAGGGTACATTTCTTCAACTTCATAGGTCTCGCCATCAATAGCAACTTGAAGATTGCTTGGGGTGTCCTTAACGTTGCCTAAAGCTTCATAGTGATTTTTTGCATGAACGAGCTCTGCATAGGCTATAGCTCTAAAAAGCTTCGCTATGTTTGGAAATCCTTCCTTCTCAGCCACATCCGCAAAAATCATGTACCTCATGTGGGCCATGCTTTCCCCAGCGTATGCTTCCTCAAGAAACTTCTTGGTCATTTTTCTTTCAACCACCATACCCATCACCTCAAAACGGCATTATTAATTTCGATAGAGAAATATAAAAGGTTTTCTCTCCGAAATTTATAAGATAGGGAAAGAACATCACAGTTCATCTATGCTAACTCCAGCTTTTATCTTCCTCTCCAGCATCATTGCCTTCCTTATGTCCTCCATAACAACCGCTCCGACTATCTTGCCTCCTTCAAGGAAAACTTTTGTCTTCTCATCCAGCCACTTTCCCTCTCCCCTTGTTTTTCCAATCAGGGCTATTGAGAAATTTCCAAATTTAAAAACTGTGGAACGGAATTCAAAGTCATACCTGTCTTCTATACCTCTTAAAAGGTTAGCAAGGACTCTCGCATGCCCCATGGCAGCCTTTGCAGTGCCGCAGATTATTCCATTGTACTCGGCGCAATCTCCGATAGCATACACATCCTTTGCTGAAGTTCGGAAGTGGTCATCAATCAATATTCCCCTCCCAGCGTGAATACCGCTTTTAACGGCTATTTCCTTGTTGGGAACAATTCCAAAAGCGCATATCTTGACTTTCCCATTTACGTAACCCTTATCCGTAAGAACTCCCTCATTATCTGCCTTCAGCGCATTTGCATTGAGATAAAACTCTACCCCATCGCATTCGAGCTTCTCCATCATTACTTTCGTGAGCTCTTCATCAAGGCCAAGAAGATTACTCCTTCTGTGAACTAACTTAACTTTGTAGCCTGCTTTTGCCAGGTTCCCAGCAAGCTCAAGACCTATAAATCCGCCGCCAAGTATCAGAACGTCTTCATATTTTTCTATTTGCTCTTTAATTCTCTCGGCATCCTGGAGTGTTCTAAGGGTGTGTACGAACTCTTTGCCCTCAAGAGTTGGTTTTCTTGGCCTGGCACCGGTGGCTATAACTAAGACATCGTAGGGTATCTCGCCTTCACTTGTTATCAGCCTTTTTCGAGCCCTGTCTATTAACTCCGCTCTTACCCCTAGATTCAGGTCTATTCCTTTCTTTTCGTACCATTCAAGGGAATACGGGAAGAGCTTTTCCTTCTCAATGAATCCTGCTATGTAATGGCTTAACATAGGTTTGCTGTAATGGGGAACCTTCTCCTGCTCAACTATGCTTATCTCTTCTCCAGAAAGCTGATTGGCTAATTCCACTCCCCCGGGCCCATTTCCAACTATGACAATCCTCATATGCCTCCCTTCAGAGAACTCTTGGCTTGTAGTAGATTTCCACCTGATTGAATATCACATGAGCGGGGATATCGGCATAATCTGGCCTTCCTCTCATGAGCCCCTCCAGATATTCCTTGTGAACTTCGATTGCTTTGTAATGAGCTCTCTCCTGCGTTGCCAAGAAGTCAAAAAGAGCCTTATGCTCAGGCAGTCTCTTGGCTAGAAGTTTATAAACTCTCTCTGCAACCTTTTCATTCATTAGTGCAGTCCTCATAGCCTCAACCATTGCGCCCAGGGTTACGGCATTGACAGTGCTCTCAAGGAAGGGAATTCCCTGAGGCACTGGATAGCTCTCATCTCCGAAGAGTTTTTTGTATAAGTTTAGCAAGAGTAATCTATGCGCCTCTTCCGCCTTTGCGAGGTCTTTAAAGAAGTTCTCTATAAGCTCACCCTTTCCCTCCGCAAGTTTGAGATAAAAGGCTTTGGCATCTTCTTCAGAGGCTATTGCATAGCCTAAAATTTCCTTTTCAGAAAGGGCTTCCAGTCTTTTAACAATATCTTCTTCCATGAATACACCTCCTACGTTAAAGATTTTCTCATGGGTATATTTAATGTTTACCACTCCACTTCTTCTGAAGAATCAATAGGGTTTTGTCCTCGGCTTATAATACTGTTCAGGGTTTGAAAAGAGCTGTGCTGTTATAGGGGTTTTGGAGATCTCATTCCCCTCAAGTTGGGCTTCAAAATAGTCCTTGTACATTTTTAAGGCCTCTATATGGCCTGCTTCTTGAGTTGCCAAGTATTCAAAGACGTCCCTATGTTCAGAGGCTTTTTTGGAGAGATAATTATAAATTCTGTATGTGTTTTCTTCATTTTCAAGAACGATCCTAAGGGCATCAACTAAGTTCTGACAGGTTTCGGTGGATAGAGAAGCATGAACTGACGATACGCTTTCAACTAACTGCAATGTTTCCTCCCCAAATTTTTCTCTATAAATTCCCAGAAGGACTTCCCAATGAGCTTTCTCATCGTTGGCAACCGTTTCAAGAAACTCTGCTATCAGCTGCCCCTTATCTTTTGAAAGGTCTCTATAGAAAAGTTCGAGTTCTCTCTCAGAAGCAATCGCATAGCTTAGTATTTCTTTTTCAGAAAAAGCCTCCAGTTTCTCAATAATATTGCTCCTTTTTTCCACAAAAATCACCTGAATATAATTGCACCTAATGTTATTTAACACTTCCTGAAAGAAATCTTCATATGAGTTCGTTTAGCGAATTTAAAAGCATTTGTCCCCTTTTTAGTGCCCCCAAAAGATATTTGTCCCTTATTTCACCTCTTTCAAGGAACTCTTCGAGTTCCTTCCTTATGTTCAAAAGATGAACTCGTCTTTGCTCTTCGTTTAAGGGTTTTTCGGCCTGGAGTTTTTCTCCTCCTTCTTTAAAGCCCTCCGGAAAGTACCAGTCCTTGAACCACGTAAAGCCCAAGTTAAAAAGCTTAAAGCCGAGCCTTGTTGTTGGAGCCGGAGCCCCAAAATAGAGAGCCCTTTTGGTTTCAAGGTCTTCAACATAGCTAACAAAGATATGCTCTCCGGGTTTTAAATGACTCGCAAAAAGCTCCAGCAGGGTCTCTTCTACGGGGGAATTGAAGTACAGCAGCCCAACGTTTGGAGTCGGATTTATGGAGGAAACCTCAACCCAAGAGCTGTAGTACCTCCTACCAAAATAAATCCTTGCGTAAAGGAGGTGATCCCTTAAAGAACCTTTCTCAATGAAAATCTCAAGAAGAGCCTCGTTTGGAAATCTGCCGGGGTATTTTTCCGCATATATCTCAAATTCTCCAACTTTAATTCCACTCAGCAGTTCTTCAACGGCGTTTTCAATCATAAGGGCACCTCTAAAAATAAATTAAAGATGAAGCTCACCTTCTGAGCCTTTTTACGAGTTCTCTAACCCCTTCTCTGATTCTTACCTCATCTTCTGGCGTAGTTCTGCCCTTTACCTCTATTGTATCCACGTGATCGAACTTTGACCTCTTGATTAGTGTCTCTATCTCTCTTCCAGCCACTCCTGCCCATCCGAATGTTCCTAGTATAAGAACAGGCTTTTCATAGTTGGCTTTATCGAGCATCTCATAGAGAAGATACCTTATTCTCGGGTGTATGCCTGCTTCATATGTTGAAGCTCCAATGATAAGGGCTTCACTATCTGGAACTTCTCCAAGAATGTCGCTCACCGCTGGAGCCTCTTTGTCGGTGTATCTGTAAACTACCGGAGTGAAGCCGAGTCTTTCTAGCTCGTTAACTGCCACTCTAACGCTTTCCTCAACGAAGCCATACATTGAATCGTAAACCACCAAAACTTTGCCTTTCTTTGGAACTCCAGCGCCGACATTTGCATAGTGTTCAAAAATCTTCTGTGGGTTCTTACGCCATATCAATCCATGCCCCGGAAGAATCATCCTGACATCGTCCACTATGCCGAGCTCTTTTATCTTCTCAATGTTCTCCACGATGTACTTGTGGTAGTGGCCGATAACAGTAACTATGTACTTGGTAACGTAGGGGAGATATTTCTCAACGACTTCATCGTCACTGTCATCTATGGCTTCGGGAATTGAGTATCCTCCTCCTGCATCACAGCCAAAAATTATCTTGTCCTCAACAACATAGGTTATCATGGTATCGGGCCAGTGAAGCCATGGAACCGTTATGAACTTTAAGGTCCTGTTACCTATCTTCAGTTCTTCTCCATCTTCAATTGCATGAACGTTCTCTTTGATATCATAAAACGCCTCTAAAAGTCTCTTTGCAAATATAGTGCCTATGATCTTCGCCTTGTACCCGTTTAATTCGAGGATTTTTGGTAAAGAGCCGCTGTGATCCGGCTCCATGTGGTGGACAACTATGTGGGTTATCTGCTTGGGGTCAACTATACTTGAGAGTGCCTCAAGAAATTGATCCACATAGTCTTTTTTCCAGGCATCAAAAAGGACAACCGCACTATCTGTCTTCATGAGGTAAGCATTATAGGTTATTCCCTCTGGGATATCCCACGTTGCCTCGAAGTATTTTATTTTGTCATCGTCAATCCTCAAAAGGTAGAGCTCAGGTTCATCAAGAAGTTTCTCTATCCAAACCTTTGGCATTTTTTCATCACCCCAATTTAGTTTAAAAATAGAAATATAAAAAGCTTTTCACCCTTCCAGAAACTCGAATATCTCTTCCAAGTTGGGAAGCTCCCCTATTGGGTAAACTTTGTAGAAGGCTATCTTTCCTTCTTCATCAACCAAAACGTTTGCCCTTTCTGAAATGCCATCCTTTTCTCTAAAAAGTCCATATAGCTTTGCAACCTCACCATGAGGCCAAAAGTCGCTCAGAATCCCGAGTTTCTTAAGCCCCATGTGTTCAGCCCAGGCCTTTTTACTCGGCACGGGATCAACGCTTATACCAACCGGGAGAACGTTTAGGGTTTCAAATTTTTCGTAGTTTTCTTCCAAAGCTTTCATCTGCTTTTCGCAAATACCTGTCCATGCCAGTGGGTGGAAGGATAGGAGAACTTTCTTCCCTCTAAAATCCGAAAGCTTAAATTCCTCTCCATTTTGGTCTTTCAACACAAAATCCGGTGCTTTTTCTCCAATCACCTTACTCACCTCAAAAATTTATTAAAAAATCAAAACGTTCTCTTAGCCTCCAAAATTTTTCCAATTTCTTCAAGCTTAGGATTCCTCTGCCACAGCGGTGTTTTGTCCCTTTTATAAGCTGGAACCAGCTCTTCAAAGGTTGGCTTTTCGTGGATGTAGAACACTCCCAGCGGGAGGGGATCGCTCTCTATAGCTCTCTTAAATGCCTCCTCCCTATCGTACGGGTTGTGGTCTTTCATCCAGTAAGTGTGCTCGCGATACCATTCGTAGGTGTTCACCTTGTTGAAGCTCACACATGGATGGAAGATGTCTACTATGGCTAATCCTTTATGCTGGATGGCCTTTTTGATTATCTCCACGCTCTCTTTGAAGTATCCCATGAAAGTCCTTGCTACAAAAGATGCATCCAGGGCTATTGCCAAGGCTATTGGGTTGAATGGCTCTTCAAAGACTCCCCAAGGTTGAGTAGGAGTTTTCATCCCCAGCATTGTTGTGGGAGAAGCTTGGCCTTTAGTCAAACCATAAATCTGGTTGTCGTGGACTAAAACCGTTATGTCTGGGTTTCTTCTTATGGCATGGAGAAGGTGGTTGCCTCCTTCAGCGTACATGTCTCCATCTCCACCCTCCGCTATTACCGTCAAAGATGGATTTGCAGCTTTAACAGCTGTAGCTATTGGAATTGAACGACCGTGAAGGGTATGGTAGCCGTTAACGTTTATGTAGTGGGGCATCTTTGCAGCTTGGCCAATTCCACTTATTATGACAACATCCTGCGGCCTTAGGTTGAGCTCGGCAAAAGCAGACCTCAAGATGTTTCTAATACCGAAGTTTCCACACCCGGGACACCAGGCTATGTCCTTGCTTCCGGGTCTTTCGGGTTCAAAAATAAGCGGAGAGATCATTCTAACACCTCCTTAAGAGCATCAAGAATCTCTTCAACGGAGAAGGGCCTCCCATCATACTCCAAAATCTTGTGATGCACTTCTACTCCAAACTCTTTCTTTAAAAGCTCTGCGAACTGTGCTGTAACATTTTGCTCGATGTCTATTATCACTTTGCCTTCCAAGAGACCTTTAACCTTCTCGGGCAGAGGATACACCCACTTAAAGTGCAGAAACGCTATGTCTTCCCTGTTGAGAACTTCGAGGGCTTCTCTTATCACATGGTAGGTTGAACCCCATGCGACAATGACGTATTTTGCATCCTCTCTCCCCACAAGTTCTGGCATCATGGCATTTTTCCTTATTGTTTCAAGTTTCTTTATTGCCCTTTTCTCCTGCATCAGCCTTGAAAGTTCCTCGTCTTCGGTTATGTCTCCCCACTCGTCGTGTTCGTTTCCGTTAGCCACCACAACACCCTTTCCGTATCCGGGAATGCTCCTTGGAGAAATGCCATCTTCGGTGAGCTTGTACCTCTTGTAGTCCTCATCGCTCTCCACAATGTACTTTTCCACCTTAATTTTGCTTAGATCAAGCTCTGGAAGGTTGTAGTAGGTATCGACAAAGTATTGATCCGTTAAGATTATCACAGGCACTTGGTATTTGTCCGCTAAATTGAAAGCCTCTGCCGTAAGGTAAAAAGCCTCCTCAATGCTCCCTGGCGCGAGAACTATGCGCGGAAATTCACCATGGCCAGAATAAAGAACAAGGTTCAGGTCGCCTTGCATTGTTCTTGTGGGCAAACCTGTAGCAGGCCCCGGCCTTTGAGCAAGGTGTATTACCACTGGATTTTCTGCCATTCCAGCTAAGCTTAGGGCTTCGCTCATCAAGGCAAAGCCGCCTCCCGAGGTTGTTACCATTCCCCTTGCACCGGCAAACCATGCTCCCAGAGCCATGTTTATTGCAGCTATCTCATCCTCTACCTGCTCCACTATTATTTCAAAGTCCTCGGCATGCTGGGCAGAAAAGACGGCAACACCTGTGGAGGGGCTCATGGGATAAAAGCTCAAGAAGTTCATTCCCCCCGCAACTGCACCCAAGGCTACAGCCTCGGTGCCGCTTAAAAGAACCTCTTTCTTAACGTTTTCGTCTCTTTTAACCTCAATCCCAATTGTTCCATCTTCACACAGCTTTACTCCAAGCTCATAACCTTTCCTAGCGGCTTCAATGTTTTTTAACACAACCTCTTCTCCTTTGCTGCCAAATCTTTTTCTCAGATATTCCTCAAGAACCTCAAAGTCCCCGTGGAAGAGTCCAACCACAACTCCCGCTGCTATTGTGTTTAAATACAGAGGACTGCCAACTTCTTTTGCCATTTCATTGAGAGGCACTTCAACAAAGTTTACTCTGCTGAGGTATTCCTCCTCAACGTTTTCCTTTTCGCCCAAAACCACTGTGTTCTCTGTGAGCCTCTTTTCCACCCAAGGAAGAACTCCACGTTTGAACGGGATTAAGATATCGATTCTCCTTACAAATGCTCTTACCTTTTTTGATGATACTCTGATTTCGGTGGTGTTTATACCACCTCTAACCCTCGACATGTACTCTTTGTTTGCATAGACGTTATAACCAGAAAGCTTCAAAACCCTTGTAAGAATCTCTTCAACTGTCTGAATTCCCTGACCTGCTGCACCACCCAAAACAATAGAAACATCTTCCTTAAACTCGACCATATGCCATCACTTCCAATAAAGTTCGACTTTCGTCATAATAAGGTTTGTGGATTAGGTTTATATAATTTTCTTCCAAAGCCCTAACAATGAAGAAAGCAAACAAACTCTGGGAAAAAAGACAAAGTTAAAGAAAAGAGATCATTCAAGCTTCTTGTAGCAGAACCACCAGTCGTAGCACTCTATCTCGCCCTTGGCTTTGGCCTCTTCGCGTTCTTTAACTTGGTCAACTGTGCTAGCTGGTGGGACAATGACTTTGTTACCTATAAGCTCATTGTTGGGCCACTTGTGAGGCAAAGCAACTCCCTTTTCTGTGCTTATCTTTAGAGCCTTGACGAGCCTTAAAATCTCGTCCCAATCTCTACCAACTTCGGCTGGGTAATAGACTATTGCCCTGATAACGCCTTTGTCATCAACCACAAAGACCGCCCTGGCTGTTATTGTTGCACCACTCGGTATCATGCCGAGTCTATCAGCCAAGTCTCCCCTGTCGTCAGCGATAACTGGGAAAGTTATTTCCTCACCGAGGTTCTCCTTGATCCATTCCATCCATTTGATGTGGCTGAATACTTGGTCAACGCTGAGTCCTATAGGCTCAACACCAAGTTCTCTGAACTTATCAATTCTCTTTTGTAGAGCGTAGAACTCGGTAGTACAGACGGGAGTGAAATCTGCTGGGTGGCTGAAAAGCAAGAACCACTTGCCCTTTTCTGCAAAGTAGTCTGGAAGCTTTATTACCCCGTGGGTTGTTTTTACCTCAACCTCTGGAAACTTTTCACCGATAGCTACCATCTCCATCACCTCATTTTGTTTTCATATGAAACTTTTAAAGTTCGAATATATAAAACTTTCGGTTTTCCTAACAAAACTCAGAAACCCTAATTAGTTCAGCGACGTTCCCATCTTTAAGTTCGAAAGAATAACTCAAAGAGACACAAGTTGTAAAACTAGCTCGGATTTTTCACAGTGCTTTTTCAGTCTCTCAATGACCCTTCTATCTCCTCCAAGTACGGGCCAGAGGATAGAATCTATGTGGAGGGGCGGCACACCAACTTCCCTCGAAATTTTTCTCCAGAATTTTACTGGCTCCTCGGATGTAAATCTTTTTGTGTAGTTTTCGATTCTGAAGTCTTTTGGGATGTCGATTTCCATTGGATAGGGAATGAACTCTTTGAAAGCTATCCTTGATGCATAGCCGAACATTTTTACAGCAAAAACAATGGTTTTTGCATCTTCCTTTGAATTCATGACCCTTGCCAAATGATCCCGAAATCTCAGCATATTGTGATAGTAATCCCTTAAATCCTCCATCGTTAGGGAGCTTAAAAAAGGCTCCAGCTTTTTAAGACGATTTAACTTCGGCTGGATTAATCTCCTGTTGGTTTTTGAGTTTGGCAAAAATTCGGAGTAAGCCGCTACGATGCCTTTTGGAGGGTTTTTTGAAAAGTACCTCGAGAATTCCCACCACCATTGTTCTCCTTTAGCAGAAAGCTGATAGCTAACAATTGAATTGGCTACCACAAGCTTGAGAAAGAGCTCATCATCATTAAGGTTTTTGTAAAGGTTCTCCAAAGCTGAAAACTGCAGGTCAACCTTCTCCTCGATGGTTCTAGCGCATTCAATACCGAGTTCTTTAAGAATGTTCTTGAGGGCTTCAACTTTCAATTTTCCCACCAAAAAGAAAAGGGAGTAGAGCCTTATAGAATTTGCGAAAAAATAAAGAGGTTACTCGGCTTTCTTTTCTTCTTTAGCTTCTTTCTTCTCGGGTGGCTTGGGCTTTGCCGGTGGTTTGAGGCCATAGCCGAGAATCCTGAACTCTACAACGTCACCATCCCTCAAGATGTATCTAACTTTACCCTCCTCGAGGTGCTCTATCTTAGCTAAGGGATGCCTGTAGTCTTTGAACTTCCTTACTTTCTCCTCTGGCAGGGGAACCCAGTCAAATAGCTCGAGCTCTTCCTCTTTCCACTCGGTTGTGAGGATGTAGTTTTCCACATAGCCTAAGGCATTCGTTGGACACACATCAACACAGAACTGGCAGAAAGTACAGCGTCCGTAGTCTACTTTAGGATGGGGTCTCTTTTCTCCCTCTATCCAGGTCATCTCTATTGCCCTTGCAGGACATATCTGGCCACACATGTTACAGCCTATGCACGTTTTCCAGTTAAGCGTGTGGAACCCCCTATACTTCTCGGCTATTTGCGTTTGTTCATAGGGGATCTTAATGGTGACGGGCTTTTTGAAGAGATACTTAAGCCCAAGCCATGGCTTGAGGAATGAAGGTTTCTTCTTGACTTTCTCTTCAGGGGCAACTTTAAATTCAACCTGCTTTGCGCTCTCCATTTTTATCACCTATCTATATCGGGTGGGCAGTTATCAAGGCTCACCAAAATCACGGGCACGTCTGCTAACCTTGCTCCCACTAAAAGTTGCTCTATCACTCTGATTCCGTGGGCTATGCTTGGGCCTCTTATCTGAACCCTGTAAGGCTTGTTTCCTCCATCGCTCACGACATAAGCTCCAAAGTCCCCTTTACTTGATTCCACGTGAGCGTAAGCGTCTCCAGCTGGAACTTTAAACCTTGGAAGAGCCTTGAAGCCAGCATGCTCTACCTTATAGGGTCCGCTCGGCGGCCCCATTTCAAGGAGCTGTTCGAGGATGTAGAGATCCTGTTCAAGTTCAAACCTTCTTACGAGAGCTCTTGCCAACGCGTCTCCCTCTCTAAGCACTGGCACCTCGAAATCAAGTTCTGGGTAAAGGAGATATGGGTCGAGCTTTCTAACATCAGCTCTAACTCCCGTCGCTCTGAGGTTTGGCCCGGTTACGCCTTCTTCCAAGGCAAATTTCTTGTCCATAACCCCAATTCCTTCAAGCCTCTTGAATGTGATGTAGTTTTCGAATAGGACGTTGTCAAAGTCTTTAAGCTTGTCTTTTAGATACTCCACAGTGTCCTTCAGCTGCCTTAACCACTTGTCTCCGGGTATGTCTCTCCTAACTCCCCCGGGGATTGTATAGATGTGGTAAACCCTTGCTCCAGTAAGCTGCTCGAAGAGCGCCATGAACCTCTCTCTATAAGCGGCAGCCCACTGTCCAGCGGTATAAACACCTAGCTTAAACGCCATTCCCATAGTCCAGAACAGGTAAGCACTAACCCTCGCCATCTCGAGGACTGTTGTCCTGATCCATTGAGCTCTCTCTGGAACCTCCCATCCCATGAGCTCGTCCACGGCCATTGAGTAGATTGCCTCCGGCACATCCGGCTCAGGAACACATATTCTAAGGAGGAGAGCTATGTTGGTATACCAAGGCCTATATTCGGCAAGCTTTTCAAAACCCCTGTGGAGGAATCCTGGGTTAGCTATGGCTTTGACTACCCTGTTACCATCCATTTTAAGGATTAGGCTGTAGTTCTCGGTGGCCATGTGCTGTGGCCCAAAGAACAACTCGTAAGTGTCCTTCTCAAGGGGTAAAAGCTCCATCCCATTTTCTCTCGCTTCTCTAATCAACTCTTGTTGTGAAACCATCTTTCTCACCTCAGATCACATAGTTCTCCTTATCCTCTTCAAACCTATCGAGCAGTTTGTACTTCCTCTTGACATAGCTAAGCATGTCAAAGTCCTTCCTGTGAGAAACCCCAGCTTCTCTGTCCTCATCTTCGAGAATCCACGGCATTTCAAGCTTATCGTTACCTTCAAAGGTTACCTTGTAGAATTCATGAGCGTCTCTCTCATAGGTTTCTGCAGCTGGATAAATGTCCCTAACACTTGGAACCTTTGCTTTATCAACGTCCCTTGGAATCCTCGTCTTTACAAAGGCATGAACTGCATATGTGTAGCTCCACATCTGGTAAACAAGCTCTATCTCGCCGTCCTTTGGCCAATCAACCGCCGTTATCTGCATCATTGACTCAAAGTTGTTTTCCTTGAGGAGAGTAAGAAAGTCCCTTATCCTGTCAGCTGGAATCTTGAACTCTATTCTTCTCTGCCTTCTAACCTTTCCCTCTGCGTATGGTGCTTTTTGGAGTATGGTATCTACGATTACCTGCTCTTTTTCAAGGCTCATTGCTTTCCTCCCCCGATTTCTTTCTTCTTGTTCATAAGCCAGGGTATCCATCTTCTCGCGGTTCTCTCTCTCCAGCCCTCGCCAAAGAGCTCGTCTTGGTTCTTCTTGTAGTACTCGTAGTTTTCCTTATAGCGCTTCCATCCATCGGCTTTGCCCGTCTCGATCAATTCCATCATCTTCTTTATTCCATCCATTACAGCCTCTGGCCTCGGCATACAACCGGCTATTGCCACATCCACCGGGATGTACTTATCGAGGTGCTTTATTGCGTTGTAAGCGTCCCAGTAAATGCCGCCATTAAGGGGACATGAACCGTGGGCAAGGACGTACTTCGGGTCGGGCTGCATCTCATAGGTTATGATTATCCTCTTGAGTGTCTTTGGAGTTACATAACCGGTAATGAGGAAGAGATCGGCCATTCTCGGCGCTGGATTAGGCATCATACCGAAACGCTCTAGGTCATATCTAGAGGTCATTAATGGGGGCATCTCTATACCCCCACATCCCGTACAAAATGCAACAATCCACATGCTTCTCTTTCTCGCAAAGTTGATGAGCGGTTCATACAACCTCCAATCTACCATCTCTACCACCTCACAGACTTGCTAAGATAGCTCCAAGAGCCGCTATAATTGTGGGCCACTTCCAGTAGAACTTTGCCGCTTGGTCTATGGTAAACCTCGGGAACAGTGCGCCCATGAAGGTCGCCACTAATAACACGGCTACCTGCTTAATAAGGAGTATTCCCAAGCTTGCTATTGTGTTGAGTATTGGGCTTGAGAACGCTGTAACGACGGCTCCTCCAAGGAATATGTTGCTGAAGAACAACGTTTCTGCAAATAATGCTATGGCGTGCTGTATCTGCAGTATCCCCATGTGCTTGCCGCCGAACTCTACCATCGGTCCAAGGGAAATCTCACCTGGGGCAATCATTATGTCGAATGGCTCTTTTCCGAACATTGCCTGCAGAACGATGTCATAAGCTATCGCTGCCAGCAACAGCGGAAGGTGAATTATGCTCCACCCCATTGTCTGCTGAGCCATGACTATTTCGTAGGTGCTGAAAGTTCCGTAAAATTCAGCCAAGGCAACTATAGCAAATCCTAGAGGTACTTGAATTGCTAAAAGTGTGAGCAGTGCTCTCTGGGCACCAATGCCTGCATAGGGGTTTCCTGAACTCATTGCTGCAAACATTATTCCCAGCATTGGGATTTCGAGGAGGAAAGTGATGAGGATTAGATCACCATAGGCTCTAAGGATTCCAATGCTGCCAAGTGGAATGAACATCAAAGCCAATATTGTCGCTCCTAAAGCGTAGATTACGCCGAAGTCGTAGATCAAACCGTGGGTTATGTTGCTCTTCTTGGAGAGAAGCTTTATTGTATCAAGGATGGGCTGGTAAATCGGGGGTCCAACTCTCCTGTGAATTCTTGCCGTAACTATTCTGATTATTCCCATGAACATGAACCCTACAAAGGTCGCATAAATTAAAATTAGGAAAGCCTTCAAAGCGGTTTCAATCATTCTTCACACCCCCCACAGTGCAAGGATTAGCAAGATTATTGCCAGATACCACGCGTAGCTTTGGGCGCTTCCATTGTAAATATAGCTCCTCAAAACCTCGGCCAAGTCCTCAACCCATGCCCCTATGTCCCGATAAAGCTTATCGAAGCTTATTCTGAGCCAGAAGGCAAGGGCCTCTTTTAGTGGAAGGAAGAAGTTCCTCCTTATGGTTAGGTTGTACTCCATTGTAACGGGGTTAGCAGATTGGTAGGTATCTGTGACCGGGACTTTTCTGACCTTTGCTCCAAGGAAGTAGATTATTCCAGCGATTATGATACCTACTATAAGGTAGATGAGTATTGCCAATGCGTTGTATCTTCCAAAGCCTAAATCAAGTACAAAGAGGTTTCCGCCGATAACTTCCTTTCCAAATATTTTGTTGAGTTCTCTAGCAACTAATCCCGGAGCTATACCCAAGACAACGTTGAACAATGCCAATATCGCCATCGCTATCGCCATTGGTAGCGGGGCGTCCTTGGTGTCGTCAAGGTCGGTTGGTCTTTGTCCAAACCACACCGCATATGTGAATCTTATTAGGTAAACGAAACCTATTGCACTTCCAAAGAAGACCATGCCACCAAGTATTGGGAGATTTTGGCTTATAACCGCCTCAAAGAGCACCCACTTGCTCGCGAACCCAACAAGTGGGGGTATTCCAGCTAAGCTTAAAATCGCCACGAATGCCATTGCAAAGGTGAAGGGCATCTTCTCAGCCAATCCTCCCATGTCCGCAAAGGTCGTCTTGCCTGTGCGGTAGACAATTGTAGCAACTATGAGGAAGAACAATCCCTTAAAGAGTGCGTGGCTTAGAGCGTGGAAGAGGGCAGCTTGCATGCTTAAAGCCGTGCCCACTCCTATACCAACTAGTATGTAGCCAATTTGGCTTATACTTGAATAAGCGAAGAGCTTTCTTATGTCCTCTTGGAGAGCTGCCAAAAGACCACCGACAATTATTGTTAAGCCACCGAGGAAGGCTATTATATATCCGAACTTTGTCGTGCTTCTAAACCCTCCAAGCTCAATCGCTAGGCGAGTCCCCATAAGGATGTAGAGCATTACAAGGCCGTAAACTCCAGCCTTGCTTAGAACTCCGCTGAACATCGCTGTATAGCTCTGGTTAGTCTCGGAGTAAGCATCGGGCGCCCACACGTGGAGTGGGAACATTCCCGCTTTAACTCCAAACGCAATTAGGAAGAGCAGGTATATAAGGGCACTCTCTCCTTTGCTGAAAACCGTATCTGCTCCAAAAGCCGCTGCATAAGCTTCTTTGTACATCGCCTGCTGTATCTGGGCAAAGTCAAACGTGCCGAGCTTTGCGTAAATCATTCCCAGTGCAATAAGCATCGCATATGCTCCAAAGACGCTCAGCAGGAAGTACTTAAGTGATGCAGCTCTGTTGTAGTGGAGAACCATCATAAAGCTCGCAAAGGTCATTATCTCCCAGAAGATGAAGAAAGTCATAAGGTCGTTTGCGAGGAACACTCCAAGTACTCCGCTGAGGCTCATTAACGCAAATAACCATTCATAGCTGTCTCTACCCGTAGATACTAGGGCAAGGATTGCCGAAAATCCTACCAAGGCACCTATTCCTAGGAAGAACCAGTTCAGTGTGTTTAGAGCAAAGGTCAGCTTAAAGACGCCCAAGTTGAGGACAAAGCTAAGGCCTTCGCCTGTCTTCTGGTATAGCAGAGCGGTGTATCCGAGTGAAACCCCAGCTCCTAAAACACCAAGGATCTCTCTAATGCCTTTCATGTCAATGAGCCACGCCAGAGCACCAGCTATTAGGGGAGCAAATATAACTAAGGCAAGTTCGTTCATGGGTTCACCCCCATTAGAGGAACGTTCTTAACATATTGGGCAACGTTGAAGATATCATTTCCAGCTTTCTGCATAACATTCCAGAATGGCTCTGGATAGATTCCAATGACTATTATCAACGCCACCAGCAAGAGCATCACCAATGCTAGCACGCTGTTTTCCTTCACTTTCTCGCCCTCTCCCTTGAACCATATTGTGTGTATCAGCCTTATATAATAGGTAGCCTCCACCAAGCTTGCACCCAAGATCAGTGCGACCACCCAAGTGTACTGAGCATTTAACGCGGCAAGGATAAGTTGCATTTTGCTCCAGAAGATGTTGAAGAGTGGTACCCCAATGATGCTTATCGCACCAATGGTTATTGCAAACGCAGTTACTGGCATTCTCTTGCCTAATCCTTCAAATTTGTCCATCTCTGCCCCTCCAAGCTCCACTGCAACATAGCCAACTGCCAAGAACATAAGGGCTTTAACTATTGCGTGATTAAACATATGAAATACGCTTGCGCTTACACCGTTTGCTGTTCCTAAGGCTAAGCCCACGGCAATCAGACCAACTTGGGCTATACTGGAATAGGCAAACATTCTCTTAACATTGCTTTGCCTTAACGCACTCATCTCGCCTATAATAACAGTGAGGGTTCCCAAGATTATCAGCAACCTTAGGATTGAGCTCCACCCTTCTGCGGCACTGAGAATATACAGAATCCTTCCAATTGCATAGAGAGAGGCTTTAACGACAAAGGCGGAAAACATTGCCGTCACTGGGTGTGGGGCTTCTTGATACGCATCAGGCGCCCAGGCGTTAAGTGGGAACTGCTCTGCCTCAACTGCCAATCCAAAGATAAGCAACGCCAGTCCAGCTTTAGCAGCAGTGGGGTTAATTAAATGTGCCAATTGTGCAATGTGAGCCATGTTGAGTGTTCCGAGGCTTCCGTAAATCAAGGCGATGCCGACGAGGAAAAAGCTTGAGCCAACTCCTCCGAGGACAACGTACTTTAGAGCAGCTTCACTCGCTTCTCCGGTTTTATTGTAAGCGGTTAATGCATAAGCACTTATTGCAGTGATCTCCATGAAGACGAAGAGGTTGAAGATGTCTCCAGTGGAAATCATACCGGTTGCACCGAGCATGAGAAGCAAGAACAACATTGCGTATTTGTCCTTTGGCTCAACGCTAACGGCTTTAATGCTAAAGATTGCCATTAGAAAGCTGGCAACTGCAATAACTAAGACGAAGAGTGCTGCAAAGTGTCCTATATAAAGATTGATTCCAACAGGAGGCCTAAATCCACCGGCCATGACTATTATTGGTTTTCCTGTTGTGTAAACTTCCTTGAACACTAAAGCGGCAATTCCACTTTGTATTAACGTCACCAAAGCCAAGAATGGCATTACTGCATTTTTACTTATTCTCTTGAGTATTGGAATGAAGAATGCACTAAACAACGGTAACGCGATGAGGAGTGAAGCGTACTGACTCATCCCCTCAACCTCCTTATCTCTTCTACGTTAAGGGTCTTGTACTTCTCGTAGAGGTTTATAACAACACTCAAGGCCATTGCAGTTGTTGCAACACCAATAACTATTGCTGTAAGAACCAAAGCCTGGGGGATTGGATCTACAGCCTTGTCTGGGGTTATTCCCTCGCTAAGTATGGGTGCACTTCTCCCGCTAACATAGCCAACGCTTATGAGCAGTAAGTTAACCCCAGTTTCCATTATGCTAAGCCCAACGAGCATCTTAAGGACGTTTCTCTTTGCCAATACTGCGTAAAATCCAATAAGGATTAATGCGATTGAAGCAAAGTAGTACGGGTTCATTGCCCTCCCTCCTCGGGCTCTTTAACCATGTTGTCAACAATTCCAGTAAGTTCAGTACCGACCTTTATCCCAATTAGGGTATAGATTATTGGTATGAACCCCGCACTGAAAAGCCTTCCAATGTTCTCCTTTCCGATTCCCCATGTTTGCCATATCCAGTCAAAGAGGAAGTAGCCGCCTATTGCCAAACCTATAAGGCCAACCGTAACATAGCCAACACCGGCGAGACCTTCAAGGGGTTCAAAGATTTTGTGATCTATTTCGTAGACTGTGAAAGCCAAGTAGAGGAATAGGAACGCTGTTGCGATTGTTGCCCCACCGGGGAATCCTCCACCCGGAGTCAGGTGTCCATGGATAAAGATGTAGGCTCCAAAGAGCATTATGAACGGTAAAAGAAGCCTTGCACCAGTTGTTAAAACAACGCTTCCCTCTGTTTTTGCCGTTCTCTTCCTCTTCTTTCTCCATAGAAGGGCGGCAACACCTGTGGAAGCTATGAATAGCACGGTAACTTCTCCTAGAGTATCAAAACCTCTGTAGTTAACGACCACAGCGGTTACAGCGTTTACTGCCCCAGTCTCTTCCTTAACATGCTCGAGGTAGTATTTGCCTACGAGCATTCTATCTTCGCCGAAGGGAACTTGATCGAGGGCCTTTGCCATCCAGAAACCTATTATCAAGATGAAAACTATGGCAAGGATACGCTTCACCATCTCACCCACCATCCTGTGCCTTCTTCCTCACTCTCGTATCTCTCGGTTCTCTTTATTGCGAAGATGAAAACTGCAGCACTCAAAGCGGCTCCTATAGCTGCCTCAACCATAGCTACATCCGGTGCTTGAAGGAAGAAGAAGGCTATTGAGGCGAATAAGCTTACTGCAGCCATTCCAACTACCGCTGCCAAAAGGTCTCTCCATTCAACTGCGAAGATTGCGGAGATTACCATAAGAGCGGCTATAAAAATAGCAACCCAGTCACTCATTCGTCTCAACCTCCTGTGAAGGTTCTTCTAACTTCTCCTTTATTTCCTCTACTCGCTCCAAGGAGCTTTCTGCCTCTTTGTACCTGTCTACAATACTGCCCTCCCACAAAGGCACTCCACTCTTGTAAGCAGCTCTGATTAATGCATGTGCCGCTATTGGATTCGTGAGGAGCAGAAATACGGCAATTATCAAAGTCTTTGGAATCCAAGAGTAACTTCCCACTTCTCCAATGGCCCATATTCCAGTTCCGATTATAACGCCAAGGGATCCCAATGTAGCGCTCTTGGTTGCAGTTTGCATTCTGTTGTAAACATCAGGCATTCTAATGAGACCTAATGAAGAGAGCACGTAGAAGAAAGTTCCAAAGAGCACAAGGGCTTGGCCAATTATTGAGGCAACGCTCATAGACCTCCCTCCATGTATCTGGCGAAGGATATAACTCCAACGAAAGCAAGAACTGCATAAACTAACGCCACGTCAAGGAATATCGCTCTCCTGTAGTAGAGGGCAAACAGCACCATCAGCCCGGTGGTTAAAGTGGTCATTATGTCTACCGCAACTATTCTGTCGGCTGTCGTTGGTCCTCTGAAAAATCTGTACATGCTTAAAACAACAGCAAGGGCAATTAGGATTAGATAGACCTCTATCATTCGAAGATCACCTTCAGGAATTTTTCAAAAGGTTTTGTTATGTTCTCAGAAGCTCCCTCTATACTTTTGTCTTTAACATCAATCCAGTGGATGAAGTAGCGATCGCCTTTAACATCTAGAGTAATTGTACCCGGAGTCAAGGTTATTGAATTGGCAAGGGTCAGCTTTCCAACGTTGTTGGTGAGTGTTGTTTTACATTCAACAATTCCTGGGTTTATTGGTCTTTTTGGGTGCAAAACACGGTATGCAACATCTAGATTTGCCATTATCATTGCCCAAAGGAAGTAGGGTATGTACGCTATGAAATACAGCACCCTTTTTGGATTAAGGTTTCCTAAGCCTCTCTCTGTAAAAACTTCGTAGGTCAGCGCTCCAACCACTAATGAAAATATCGCTCCAATGGTGAGTTCTTGAGGATCAAGGCTGCTGGTTAAAAACAACCAAATAATAAACAATATCAAAACGGTATAGATGTATCGGCTTATCTTGCTTGCTTCTCCCATTTAACAACCCTCCACAAGCCAAGGTTGAAATTTTTTACACCTAACGTTTCTAACCTTTATTGGGGGATTGATATTTATAAACCTTATCAAAACACCAAAAGGTTAAAAACCAATGGTTAAACAAATAAAAACTTGCTTTCCCAAATTTAACAAAAAGAAAAATTATACACCCAAATTGTACAAAAATTAAAAGCAAATACTGACAAATCGTATTAAGATTATGCCCTAATGTGTACATCAAGATAATAAGTTAAAAGAGAGCTCAGTAAATGGAAATACGCTTAACACCCTCAAGCTTCGATAGTTCATTTATCAGTTCCCCAGGAATAGGCTTCTCAGTAATGATGGTTAAAGTTGCCTCTGGATAAAGCTCCGGATCTTCTGCAACAACCTGTACAATGTTTATTCCCCTCTCTGCAATCTTTGATGCTATCTTTGCCAGTATCCCTATGGCTCTTGGCTCGGGCTCTATCTCTATGACCCCATAGCCGACATGCCTTCCGACGAACTTCATGTGAACTGTGGGTTCGAGGTTCGTGTACACCTCTCTAAGCTCTGGGATTTTTAGTATCATAGCAACAGTTTCTTTGACAACCCTCCTGTCTACATCAAGGGCTTTGGCTATTTTTGTGTATGGAACTTCTATGTTGCCGCATTTTATTTTCATATCATCCGAAACCTTGAGACCATATTTCAATAACAGTTTTGCTATTTGTTTTCTGACTGGATACTCATCAAAGTAGTGCTCGAGTTTGCCCCACATTTTCCCCACCCCTGTTCATAATAGTTCATCATTAGACCATTTGCTACAAAAGTATTAAAATGTTTCCATGCAGAACTGTGTCCAATTATATTTTATAAATTTTGCTAAAATTTTAAAAGACCGTATCATTAAAGGGAACGTGATGAGAATAAAGCTTCCAAATTCGTATTTCGAGGAAGTTGACAATAGCATAAGATTAATCTGGAGAAACACCCTCTATGCTGATTTTGAAAAAGCCCTCCTTGAAAAGGCCATTAGAAGAAAATTTAGAATTAAACCCGAAATTCACGTTGAGGACGGATATCTTGTAGTGAATATGGAAAACGAAGAGATTGAAAAATTCATTGCCTTCTTCATTCAGAGCCACATCGGAGAATTTTTAAAAAGCAAGTACACGAGAAGGAAAGTGATATACATCCACGAAGGGATGGAAGTGCCTCTTTTGGGATATAATGGATTTGGTCTAATAGATAGGGGAACGAATCTAATCCAGATCAGAGGCTCAACTGGGTGTAATGTCTCATGCATCTTCTGCTCCGTTGATGAAGGACCATACTCAAGAACTCGGCTTCTCGACTACGTTGTTGATATCGACTATCTGCTGAAATGGTTCGATGAGGTTGCCAGGTTTAAGGGCAAAGGTCTGGAAGCCCATTTAGATGGGCAAGGGGAACCTCTGCTATATCCGTTCATTGTAGAGCTCGTCCAGGGGCTTAGGGAAAACCCAAACGTTAGTGTAATTTCGATGCAGAGCAATGGGGTGTTGCTAAACGATAGGCTAGTTGAAGAGTTGGCAGAGGCGGGACTTGACAGGGTAAACCTCTCAATTCACTCCCTCGACCCCGAAAAGGCAAAAATGTTAATGGGAATGAAAAATTATGATCTCAACCATGTTTTGGAGATGGCCGAGGCACTTGTAAATGCCGGGATTGACGTTCTTTTGGCTCCGGTAATAATTTTTGGGATAAACGACAATGAAGCGGAGGCATTTATAGAGTTTGCAAGAAAAATTGGTGCTGGGAAAAGATGGCCTGCTTTGGGCTTCCAGAACTACGTCCCCTACAAGTTTGGGAGACATCCCACAGTGAAGTTTCTGTCGTTTAAAGAATTTTACACATGGCTGAGAAGCCTTGAAGAAAAAACCGGGATGAGACCGCTTGTCTTAAGGCCCGAACACTTTGGGATGCACAGGAGAAGGTTTATTCCCCTACAGTTCCACATCGGAGAAGTTGTTAAAGTAAAAGTCATCCTCCCGGGAAGAATCAAAGGAGAAATGCTCGGAACTGCAAGGAACAGGTTAATAGAGATAATAAACACGAACGCAAAAGTTGGCGAGGAAATTAAGGTCAAAATAGTGAGAACAAGGCACGGAATCTACGTTGGGACTCCTGTTTAGAAAAATTTATTAATTTCTAGCTCTAATCAGATCTTTGGGAGAGTTAGATGAAGCGTTCATATATTGCCGCACTTATTGGAATAATAATCGTAGCTTTTATTTTTGGGAATTTTGCATTTATCAAGTCAAAAACAGAAAGTGGAGCCTCAGTAGGAGCGGGGAGATCCTGTGGAAACGTAACCGTCAAAGATGGCTTTTGCATCTACCCAAATTCCAATTTTGGAAAGATTGTAGCAGACGAATTAAGAGCCAGAGGAGAAAATGTTGTAATGCTTGACTCCCCTACAAAGTGCAACGGGCAATTTTTAGCGGTGTGGGTTGAAGAAGTAAACATCACATACACCCCGTTCTTCTCAAAAGGCAGTGAAAAAGTGCGCTTCATCTATTCCAGCACCGGCGATCCAAGTCACTATCTAAGGTACGAAAACGCCACGGACAAGGAACGGGAGTTTATTACCTTCATAATAAACAATTCTGAAGTCGAGGCTTCGGGAGAGATAATAGTGAACGACAACTCCAAGGGATTAATGAGCTTCATGGGATACCAGAGGTATCTGCTCAAGCAAGCAGCGGCCACTATAGTCAACAGGGTGCAAAAAATTGCTCTCGACAATATAGAATGTCCAAACTAATCTTAATTCTCCACTTAACAAAACTTTAATATATCTCCAGAATAATCACTATCGGTGATACACAATATGAAGAGAAGGCTCTCTGGGGTAGTGATGGTAATTCTCATAATAGGAATAATAGCTTCTGGATGTCTTCAACAAAGTACTCCTCAAACTACTGAACAAACTCTAACCCTTCCAGAAGGCAACTACAATACGATTTACCTCAATGAAGAAACCAAAGACACTTGCCCTCCAGGAAAAGTCCCTGTAACTTTCACTTATAATCCACAGGGGGAGAATGTCACCTCTGTTAGCTTACGCGGAACTTTCAATGACTGGGGAGAGTGGCCAATGAAAAAAGGGAATGGAGTATGGACAATTTCCGTGTGCTTGGAACCTGGTAGATACGAATACAAGTTCTTTGTGGATGGCGAATGGATAAAGGATATGTCCGCTGTAGATCCAACGGCAGATAGCTACGTTGATGACGGCTTTGGCGGAAAAAATGCTGTCAAAATCGTAAAAGGCGAAAAAGGTCCGGGAATAGAGCATGACACCAAAAATCCCGCATATCTATCAATCGCCGATAATAGGACGGTAATCAGGTTCAAAATACATCCCAACCAGATAAAATCAGCCCTTCTCATAACCTCCAATGGAGAATACGAGATGGAGCGCCAGCTTTGGTGGGGTTCTGGAGAAGTGTGGAGGGCTGAAATTCAGGAAGTGAAGCCAATTAAATATTACTTTAGGCTTACGACGAAAGATGGAGACGTTCTTCTTCTCAATACCTCCACCAATCCCTTCTTTACATTCGATGGGGTAAACAGGTTCCCCCAGGTTGAATGGGTGAGCAAAGGAATAGGATACCAGATATTCCCAGATCGCTTTAACAACGGTGACCCGAGCAATGATCCCTTAGCCCTCCAAAACGACGAGCTCTGGTTTAATGAACTCACGGATAAAAAACCCGTCCTGTCAAATTGGAGTGATCCCATAGGTCCACTCCACTGCTGCCACCAGTACTTTGGTGGAGACGTAAAGGGAATAATCGAAAAGCTCGATTACCTCCAAGAACTTGGAGTTACTGTTATCTACCTAAACCCAATCTTTTTAGCTGGAAGCGCTCACGGCTACGATGTATACGACTACTATCGCCTTGATCCACAGTTTGGGAGCGAGGAAGACTTAAAGACCCTTATTGAAGAAGCCCATAAGAGAGGTATCAAGATTATCTTCGACTTTGTCCCCAACCACAGCGGAATCGGACATTGGGCCTTCCTAGATGTCGCATCAAGGGGGAAGAAAAGCCCCTACTGGAACTGGTACTTTGTGCAAAGATGGCCCTTCAAATTGGGTGATGGAAAGGCCTATTTAGGATGGTGGGGACTTGGGAGTTTACCAAAGCTCAACACCGCTAACCCAGAGGTCAAGGAATACCTAATAGGAGCCGCTCTTTACTGGCTCGATTTTGGATTTGATGGGATTAGAATAGATGCTCCGCAGGAGCTCATAAACGGCGAGGAATTTTTCTCCGAGCTAAGGAAAGCCGTCAAAGAAAAGCATCCAAATGCGTATATAGTTGGAGAAATCTGGTCATTATCTCCAAAATGGGTTCAGGGGAATATGTTTGACTCTCTTATGAACTACGCCCTAGGAAGAGACATCCTTCTAGCTTACGCAAGAGGGGACTGGAATGGAGAAAGAACACTCGAGCTTTTGGGCAGATACTATGCAAGCTATGGGGAAAACGTCGTTGCCATGGGCTTTAATCTGGTAAGCTCCCACGACACATCGAGAGTCCTCACCGACCTTGGAGGTGGGAATTTAGGAGATACACCTAAGCCAGAAGCTATTCAGAGGCTAAAACTTCTCTCAACACTCCTTTACACGCTTCCAGGCATGCCTGTGACTTTTCAAGGGGACGAACGGGGTCTCCTTGGAAATAAGGAGCACTTCGATTCACAGAGGTACCCAATACAGTGGGATACGGTGAATGAAGAAGTTTTAGATCACTACAAAGGCCTTGCAGATTTGAGAAAAAGCGTTCCAGCATTAACAAGCAGCAAAATAAAGTTTTACACCGCAAAAGAAGGAGTACTGGCGTTCTTTAGAGGGCACGATAATGAAGTCCTTGTAATCGCTAACAACGCTCCAAAAGACACAGATATCTCTCTTCCTCCGGGCAAATGGAAAGAGGTGTGGCCAAATGGGGATAAAACATACGAAGGGAAGTTAACCGTCCCCGGGTTAAAAGTTTTGGTGCTTGTGAAAAGCTAGGTTCTCTTTTTATTTTTAAATAAACCTCGAACTCTTCACCCTAAGTTCTCCCTTTTCGTAAAGACCGATAAGTATTTCAGCAATTCTTTCGCCAGCCTTTCCATCTCCAAAAGGATTCTTAGCATTTGCCATCCTGCTGTAAAACTCTTCATCGTTTAAGAGCTTATCGACATAATAAAGAACCCTATCCTTCTCAAGACCGACTAAAACGTTCCCTCCCGCTTTTATTGTCTCCGGCCTTTCTGTATTATACCGTAGGGTTAGGCATGGGATGCTAAGGATTATGCTCTCTTCCTGAATCCCACCCGAGTCTGTTAAAACAAACCTAGCATTTTTCTGCAGTTTTAAAAAGTCAAGGTATCCCAGAGGTTTTGTTAGAATGACGTGCTCCTTTGCTTCCAGTTTTTCCCACAATCCAAGGGCTTTTAACCTTTTTTCAGTTCTCGGGTGGACAGGATATACCACAACTATTGGAAGAGAACCGATTATTTCCACGAGTTTTTTAAGGTTCTCCTCGCTGTCGGTGTTCTCAGCTCTATGAGCTGTTAAAACGGCATATCCCTTTGGTTTTAATCCAAGAGTTTCCAAAATTCTGCTTTTCCTTTCGGCTATCTCCGAGTTTTGGAGAACCGCATCGACTATTGTATTTCCAACCACGTAAACCCCTTCAATGATGCCCTCTTTCTCAAGATTTTTCTTTGCCTCCTCAGTCGGGGCAAAAAGAACTTCACTCGCGTGGTCAGCTAGAATTCTGTTTATCTCCTCAGGCATTGTCCTGTCAAAGCTTCTTAAGCCTGCTTCAACGTGTGCAACGGGAATTTTAAGCTTAACACTCGCCAAAGCTCCAGCTAAGACTGTGTTTGTGTCTCCTTGAACCAAGGTAACATCGGGCTTCTCTTTCATAAGAACTTCTTCTATCTTTATCATTGCCATTCCCGTTTGATAAGCTTGGGTTCCAGAACCCACTTCGAGATGGTAATCGATTCTATGTAGCTCGAGCTCTTCTAAGAAAATCTTGCTCATCTCGTAATCGTAGTGCTGTCCCGTGTGGACTATTAGCGGCTCAATGCCCCTCCTTTCGAATGCCCTTATCACAGGAGCAAGTTTTATTATTTCCGGCCTTGTACCAAAGACAAACGCCGGTTTCAATACTCGCCCCTCCCGATCCCTTTGAATATAAATCCTTTCGGAGGCTCTTTTACGACATGCCTTCCGTCTATGAGTATTTTGTTTCTCATAAGGGCTCCAAGGGCTTGCCAGTCTAAACTCTTAAACTCCGAATGGTCTGTTGCTATGACAGCTGCATCTGCTCCCTTTAAAGCCTCCTCAAGACTCCCATGAGTTCCCTCAACGTAGGGATCATAGGTTCTCACTTCAGCAACAACCTCCTTTATCTCCTCAATGAACTTAAGAGATGGAGAATTTCTGGTGTCGTCTGAATTGCCCTTGTAAGACAGCCCCAGTACCACCACTACAGCCTCTTCTGGTGGAAGATTAATCAACTTTAAGGAATCCATAAGAAGGTCCTTTGCAAAGAGAGGCATGTCTTCATTGATTTCTCTTGCTTTCTTTATCAATCCAAAGTCTTCTTTTGCAGAACTGAGGAGCAAATATGGGTCTTTCGGCAAACAGTGGCCTCCAACACCAATTCCCGGGATATGGATTTTAACCCTCGGATGAGTGTTGGCCAGCTCTATTGCCTCAAAAACATTGACCCCATACTGGTGAGCGAGGAAAGCGAATTCGTTAGCCAGAGCTATGTTTACATCCCTAAAAGTGTTCTCCATTAGCTTTACCATTTCGCTTGTGGTTGAGTTTGTTTTAAAAATTTGACCCTTTACAAATGCCCTATACAAAAGCTCAGCAAGTTCGGAGCTTTCTTCATTTATCCCCCCAATTATTCTGGAGTTGTAAACGAGCTCCTTAAATATTCTGCCGGGCATGACCCTCTCAGGAGCATGAGCCATATAGAAGTCCTCCCCAGCTTTGAAGCCCGTCAGATCCTCTATAAGCTTCGCCATCTTTAGAGTCGTCATAGGGGGAACGGTGCTCTCTATAATCACAAGAGAACCCTTCTTCATAGATTCAGCAGTTGTTCTAACGGCGTTTTCGAGATAGCTCAAGTCTGGAGTTTTGTCCTCCTTCAAAGGGGTTTGGACGCATATTATGTAGACATCCTTGCCCGCTATCTCCTTTTTATCTGAAGTAGCTCTCAAATTTCCATTTTCAATTGCTCTCTTTAGCATCTCTTCTATTTCCGGCTCGATTATGTGGGAATTCCCTGAGTTTACCTTTTTCACTACTTCTTCCCTTATTTCATATCCTATTACTTTGAACCCAGCATTGGCAAACATAATTGCCGTAGGAAGACCGATATAACCCAAACCTATGACAGCGATTTCTGCACTTCTGTCTATTATTTTCTCTCTCATGGATTCTCACCAAGAAGAAAGATTGAGCACCAAAATTTAAGGTTTTTCCACGAAACAATTTCGAGTGGTAATCTCAAAGATTTCCCAGCAAGCTCAAGAAAATTTTCATAAACTACGTTTATCCTAGCATCTCTACATGATTACTCCAATATAAAACCTTTTCTCATGAACAGAAATCGTAATAAACGATTAACAAAATAAAGAGTTTTTGAGTAACTTGAAAAATAAAGGCAGGAAAACCGTTTTACGGAAACCCTTTTAATGGACAAAGCTGTCCATAATAATGGGTGAAATCCGTGAAGATATGGGTAGATATTGTCAATGCACCTCACGCTCACTTCTTCAAGGGTATAATCAGGGAGCTTGAAAAAAGAGGACATGAAGTTTTGGTTACCACAAGGGAATTTGACGGCCTAACTGGAATCTTGGATATGTTGGGAATAGACTATTACGTTGTAGGAAAGCATGGCGGATCAACCCTTGAGGGAAAGCTTATAGCAAGTGTTGAGAGACAATACAAACTTGCTAAGCTGATAATTGAAGAAAAACCAGATTTGGCGCTCTATAAAAATTCTCCCGAAGCTCCAAGAGTAGCTTTTGGATTGGGAATCCCAACAATTGGATTTGCTGACAACGATACCGCCATAGCGGTCAACAAGCTCATGCTGCCCTTCACAAGGAGATTAATATACCCCAAAGCCATAGACGCTTACGAGCTCATAAAATGCGGGGCAGATGTAAATTCTCTCAAGCCAATAAACGGCATACCAGAGTTGGCCCATGTATATGGCTTTATCCCTAGTAAAAAGCCCCTAAAAGAATTGGGCATATCTCCACACAGCTACATTGTAATGAGAACCGAGCCCATAAAGGCTAACTACTTTAACGGCGACGCCGAGAAGAGCGTTCTTGAAAATATAATCCCTCTGCTCCCAGATATCCCCATAGTTTTATTCCCAAGAACAGAAAGTCAAAAGAAGCGCTTTGAACACTTTGAAAACGTCATAATTCCAGGGCACGTTACGGACAGCTTGTCCCTCCTCTACTATGCAAAGCTAATGATCGGTGCAGGGGGAACGATGAACAGGGAGGCCTTGGCTTTAGGAACTCCAACCATTTCAACTTACCCGGGCAAGCTTTTGGCGATCACAAGGTGGCTTATAAGCCTCGGCATTAAGTTCCACTCTACCGATCCGATAGAAGTTTCTGAGAAGGCCTGGGAACTCATGAGGAAGAATGGAGCCTTTAGAAAGCATATAAGAGGAATAATTGCCTCCATGGAGAACCCAATAGACGTCTTCCTAAGGGAAATCGAAATCTATGAAGAGTACGGCACCTTCCCTGCTTCGGAAATTTCCACAGAGGAGCTGGTGGACAAAGGATGAGAACCAAGGTTATCGGGATTATTATTTTTCTCCTGCTCTTCTACGCTTTTCCAACCAAAGCTTTTGAATACTACATCCATGGGGTTGGGAAGATAATTGACAATCCCCAAGCTGTTTCTCTGAATATCCAAGAGATTCCCGTAACCTACGTTGTAGGCCCTGACCCAGAGGGGTACCTTTACGGAGTCGAGTACAAAAAGCTGAGGCACGAGAGGAGAAAAATCCTAAAAAGCAGGGATGGAATAACGTGGGAGCCTATATTTGAGCATAGGACAGAGATCAAATCTCTCTATCTCTGGAAAGGAATTCTCTTCTTTTCAGACGCTAACGGGAGTGTATTCATGAAGAACGGAGAAGAATTCGAAGAGGTCTTAAGATTAGACAAAGGCAAGTATGCAATATGGTGGTCGTGGGCAGGAAACGAGGAATTTTTGCTTATAGGGGAATACGGGGCCAAATCCAACAGCGCAAAGGTTTACAGGAGTTTCGATGGTAAGCATTTTGAGGTTTTCTTCGACATAAAAGATCACTACAATGTGAAAGACAACGGATGCCACATTCATCTTGTAAGCATAGATCCTTACGATGGCACTGTCTACATAGGCGTTGGGGACAATCCACCTTATAGAGGCTTGTATATATACAAAAACGGAAGGTGGGTGTTTAGAAACACCAATAACCACATACTAAACACCATAGTGAACAGCGGGCCTTTGGCAGCAACTTATGATGAAAAAAGAGTCCTCTTTTACAGCGATAATTTTCCCCAGATAGTTGAGTACAATAAAGAAAAAGACGAGCTTAAGCCTCTCGCAACTTGGTTTGGAGAGTATTATAATGATGAGATGAAGTTCTACGATGCCCTAAAGGATCCAAAAACCGGAGTCCACTATGCTGTAAGTGTAGATTACAAGAAAAGAGGGCTCCACTATCTCTGGATTTCTCTCGACGGTGTAACGTGGAGGAGAATTGGCGGTGGAGCGATAAACGGCACTCACGTTTTGTATCCCCTCCATATAGCTGGAGAGTACCTCTACATGAACAACCTGCGGATGAGACTCTTTACGCGTGAGGAAGCCCTGAAGTTGATATATAATGAGACCAAACCGCCAATATCGCTAACACTCCTTGAGGATCGCCCCATAGTGATTTACCTGAAGAACGAGAAGCCGCTTGAAGTTACAGTAAAGGGGAAAAAGTTCAGAAATTATCTCTCCCCTAACTTAGCTTGGACTCCAGTAAACGGAACTTTGAAAAAACAAGAAGAATCTTTAATATTCACCACATTAAGTTCCTCTGCACTTCTTAAACTCAAACTTCCCCTAGAAAAAGGGTGGTATACCTTAGGTCTATGCATGAAAAGCTCCCGTTCGTGGAATGAGATCGCTCCCGCTTGTGTAGCAGTTGGAACAAAAGAAAGAATCTATGGAGGTCTAGCCCAAGTAAGCACTGAATTGAGACCTTTTTACTACGTATTCAACATGCCAGAAGAGGGTATAGCGGAGATTGCAATAGAGTTTAACGGTAGCGCAGTTTACCAGATTGGGTGCCTCTTCCTATCAAACGATTTGAGCATATCAAAGCCAAACGGTGAATTCCTGAAAGGAGAGAGCTACTCAAAGAACGTGACGTTAAGGATAGATGGGAAGATCTATCACATAGGTGACCTTAGACCAGGAGAAAAAAGAACCATCCGTGTAGAAAAGCTTCAAACTCTGGAACTCCTCTCCGGAGGAGCTGTTGATTTGCTCATAACAGAAACTCCAGAAGGAGAAAAAGAAAACCCCAAGAGTACTCCCTTGCCCGTCTTAGCAATAGTTGCATTTCTTGCTTTTGCATATCTACTTAAACGCCTGAAGCAATAGCCGGAGTAATGTAAGCCTCAACAAAAGCCGCCGCTAGAAGCATTATAAGCGCTAATGCAAGCATTCTCATAGCCCTCTTAAATCCCTTTAAAAACCTCTCTCCAACGGTTTCTTCTCCGTTGATTATCTCAAGATACCACTCCACTCCCCCCATCCCGGCAACTGCAAAAGCCGGAATCTCTATCACCCCATGGGGAATAATAGCGAGAAGAATCTTTGCCAAGCTTTCTCCCTGCGCATTGAAGTACTGAATAACTATCCCCACTATAAAGCCGTTAAAGAACAATATTCCTGCAGGAACTATACCAAAAAGGACTCCACCAAGGGCACATATTACCGCAACCCTTGAGTTGTTGAGGAATATAAAGCTGAAAAGGCTGAACTTGTCAGTATTTTCTCCTATAGTCCCGCCAAAAAACTGCCTGAGGTTTGAGAATAGGTTCTCCGCAGAATTTGGACTTAAGAAGGAAAACACCATGCCAAAGAGAACCCCAGCCAGGAAAATTCCAAGAAATGCATAAAAGATTTTAGTCCTCATTTTCACCACGCAGAGCGTTTTTGAGGGCAATTTTAAAGTCTTCAACGTTTATGTAAGGCATCTCAATGTCCAGTCTCACTGCGAAGAAGTCCTCTATCTCCTTCTCAAGTTCCTCAAGCTTTTTTCCTTTTAAAGCACTCTCAAGTTCGCCGATAATTTCTTCAGGATAGATAAAGAAGTCGCCAGTGATCTTTACATCCTTTGCAATGCCTCTCTCTTCTTCAATCTCAAACCTTATAAGGCCCTTTTTGGCTTTGTGCTCGCCTATCCTCCTCATGCCCATCACAGACAAATTTAAAGCGGGTAGTTTTTAAAGGTTTATGAAAAATGAGAAGCAGGTGATAAGTGTGGCTTACGATGATGTCAAGAGAGAGGTTAAGGAGATAGTGGAAGAAGTCATCTCCGAAATGCTTGAAAAAGAGGGAAAAAGCTGGGAAGGAGAGGTTTTATTTGATGAAACGCCCAATATGGAGCTTGGTGATTTTGCCACTACCGTTGCCTTTCAGCTTGCAAAAGTGTTTAGAAAAGCTCCTAGAGTTATAGCTCAAGAAATTGCCTCAAACTTAGAAGGAAAGCTCCCCGAGTACATTTCAAGGGTAGAGGTCGCTGGAGCCGGATATATAAACTTCTTCTTAGATTACGAGAAATTTGGGAAACTTGTGGTAGAAGAGATCCTCAAAAAAGGAGATCAATTCGGAGAAAGCAATCTGGGAAATGGAAAAAAGGTTATAGTGGAGCACACCTCCGTAAATCCAACCAAACCCCTCCACATGGGACACGCAAGAAACTCAATTCTTGGAGATACAATGGCAAGAATAATGAGGAAACTTGGCTACAAAGTGGAGGTTCAGAACTACATAGACGATCTGGGGGTTCAGTTTGCACAGGTTCTGTGGGGTTATTTAAACCTGAAGGAAGAATTTGAGAGGATCATTAAAGAACTCAAGGAGAAAGGACTTTCTAAGGACGATATAATCGACCACGCTTTGGGTCTGCTCTACGTTGAGGTTCACAAGAGAATGGAAGAAAACCCAGATGTGGAGAGACAGATAAGGGAGCTCATGAAGAAGCTGGAGGAAGGAGACAACGAGATAGCCGAAGAGGGCAGAAAGTTGGCGGAAAAGGTAGTTAAAGCGCAGATGGAAACCACATACAGGATGAACATCTTTTACGACCTGCTCAGCTGGGAAAGCGACATAGTGAGGAGTGGAATATTCGAAGAGGCTTACGCAATGATAGAAAAGAATGAACACTTTGAATGGGCAAAAGAAGGCAAATACAAGGGAGCGTTCATCATGAAGCTTGGAGACCTCTTTCCGGATATGGAAAACCCAGACATGGTGCTTATAAGGAGCGACGGAACAGCGACTTACACGGGAAAGGACATAGCTTATCACTTGTGGAAGTTTGGTAAAGTTAAATCAGATATGCGCTACAAGCTCTGGGATAAAAAGGAGAACCATGAAACGTGGACAACGGCAAAAGATGGGGAAGAAATGCCGGGAAGGTTTGCCAATGCTGACATAGTGATAAACGTCGTCGGTTCAGAGCAGAGGTATGAGCAGAAAGCAGTTGCCTACGCCCTCAAGCTCCTCGGCTATGAGGATGCCTACAATAACTTCTATCACCTAGCTTATGAGCATGTTGTGAGACCTGAAGGAAAGTTCAGCGGAAGAAAGGGGACTTGGATAGGCTTCACCGTAGATGAGGTGCTTGATGAGGCCGTAAAAAGAGCTAAAGAGCTTGTAGAAGAGAAGAACCCGGGATTGAGCGAGGAGGAAAAGGAGAAAATAGCGGAGATAGTAGGAATAGGGGCAGTAAGGTACAACATGATAAAATACTCACCGGAAAAGATAATAACGTTCAGATGGGACGATGTGCTGAACTTTGAGGGCGAAAGTGCCCCATACATCCAGTATGCCCATGCGAGATGCTGCTCCATAATTAAGAAGGCCAAAGAAGAAGGAATAAGCGTTGAAAGCGAGAAGCTCTTAAGCAAAGCAGACTTCTCAGACATCGACCTAAAAGAAAAAGAGCTAATAAAGATCCTTTCCAAATTCCCGGAAGTCATAAAGACGGCCGGAAGGGACGTGAAGCCCAACATAATAGCAAGCTACGCAAACGAACTAGCAATGGTCTTCAACAGATTCTACATGGCGTTGCCAGTTCTGAAGGCTGAAGAAGGGACGAGAGAGATGAGGTTGCTCTTGGTTATGGCTACAAAGCAGGTTCTAAAGAACGTCCTTGAACTTATGGGAATCGAGGCTCCGGAAGTCATGTGAGCCTTTTTCTTTTTTCCACAAACCTAAAATATTCCGATGTCTATTTATCTCGGTGGTTCTATGAGAGGAGTAATAGTCCCCCTTGTAACACCTTTCAACGAAGACTATTCAATAGACTTTCAGGCACTGGAGGAGCACATAACCTACCTCCAAAGAGTCGGAGTCAATGGAATTTTTATCAACGCAACAACCGGCGAATTCACGAGCCTCAATTTTGAGGAAAGAAAGCTTCTTGCAGAGAAGGGCAGGGAGATCGTTACCTCAACTTTCTATCTGGTGGGAACGGCCTCAACAAACACCTTTGAAGTGGTTGAGCTGACTAAGCATGCCCAAGATATTGGGGCGGATTATGTGGTTATAGCGCCCCCCTATTACTGTCCTCTCAGTGATGAGGCACTCTTTAACCACTACTCCATAATAGCGGAGAAAACGGATATCCCGATAATCCTCTACAACATCCCGAGCTGTGCAAATCCTCTAAGCGTTCCACTCATCAAAAAGCTCGCCACTGAGTACTCAAACATAGCCGGCATAAAGGAAACCATAGACAGCATAAACCACGTCAGAGATGTCGTATTTGAGGTCAAAGGCGAAAGAAAGGATTTTAAGGTTTTCACAGGCTTAGATCAGCACTTCCTCAACACGCTTCTCCTTGGAGGCGACGGAGGGATAATGGCATGCGCAAACTTTGCCCCGGAGCTCCATATTGCCCTATACAAAGCCTTTGAAGATAGGGACTTTGAAAAAGCTATGGAATATGCCAGAAAGCTTGCCAAACTTTCAAAGGTTTACGACCTTGCATCTTCCTTCGGCTCTGCGATAAAGATAGCAATGGGCATAAGGGGCTTCTCCATAAAACCCATCCTAAGACCACCCTATACAATGGATGGAGAAGAGGTTAAAGGGAAGATAAAAGACCTTCTATCTTCACTGAATCTTGTACCTTAAAATTGCTCCAAGTCCACCAAATGCCCTGTAGAACTGCTGTCCATCTTCGGTATCTAGGGAGATCACTTCGACTTCAGCCCCGCTCTCCTCTGCCATTTTTATTAACTCTTCTGCAACATCCCACTTTTCAAAGCTTATATTTTGGCTTCCACATTTGGGGCATGTTTTAAGGTTCTTCTTGTAAACCTCGTATTCACTCTCGGTCATGGTCTTGAGCTCTTCCCAGCCGCAGTGGTTGCACTTCGCCCTAACGCGAACTCTATCGTAACCCTCGCTTATCAAAAGAGTATCAACCGCCCCAAGCTCCAGAGCTTTTCTTACTTCCTTTTCTCCATACGTTATCAAGCCCGTGTCCTTGACCAGGTGTCTGAAGAACTCCTGCACGAGCTTTCTCTCTCTAATTGCCTCGTGCTCCTTCAGTATGTCGCTCGCCTTTTCAACTAGCTCCCTCAACCCATACTCACCGTGATAGCTTATGTCCACTACCCCTATAATCTTCTTCTTGAGCTCGTGGTGGAGGTAGTCGCCTTCAACGAATTCCTCCTTTGTAGGTCCGGGACCGCCAACAATAATACCCTTAAGCTCGCCCTTTTCAAGGAGGGGCAGAAAAACCTTCGTTGCATGCTCTCCAATCCTCTTCATGAACTCATGAGTCTCTTGCTCTCTAATTCTCTCATATCTCCTTGCAGACTGACCACCAGCCCTTGTCTTTCCGGGAACGTTGGAGGTAAGCTCCTCAATGACCTCTATCTTCTTCCCTCTCAGAAGGCCTATCGTTGCTTCGTTCTTTTCAACCGTTATTAAGCCATAGGCATCTTTAACTCGAAGCATCTCCTCAAGAGGCTCCGTAACAAAGGTTTGGTCACATCGATAGAGCCTCACGTTTAGCGGTTCCGGTGGGATTATGGCGAAAAGCTGGATATCCGTAACTCCTTCCTGTTCGCTGACGTTTCCCACAAATAAGGCCAAGCCCGTCTCTGGAGTTTGCTTGTAAAGCTTAAGGTGCTGCATTGCCCTTTCGAGTGCCCCTAAAACATTCTTTCGGGTTGTTTTTGATTTGATGTTTTGTGCCGTGCCGTACTCTTCCCTAAGCTGCTGCATAACCTTGTTTATGTCATAGCCCGCAGGGATGTAGAGTGAGACAAGCTCAGTCCCTCGACCTCGAATCTTCTTAAGCTCCTCTACCTTCTTTTTGAGCTCGTACATTTCAGCAGATTTGTGAGACATGAACATCACCTCTAACAACTTATTTTCTCTCTCCCAACCACCTTTAAAAATTCGACTTTATAAAGGTTTGGAAAAGGCTAAAGGAAGGACAGAAAAGCCAAAAGAAAAACCCCCAAAATTCCACCCACAGCTATTATAAGGAAGTTTATAAGGTTGAGCTCTATGTGGGTAATTCCAAGATAGTTTAAAATCCCCACCAGGATTAGCCCAATTATAGCGTTTACTGCCATCCATCTAAGCACAGCAAAGGTCAGCTTGATCACTATAAACGCGGCAATTATTAAGAGTATTATGAATATTAGGACATTAATCATTCACATCACCTCCAAGCTCTTTTATAACTTTCTCGGCTATCTCTCCAAGGGGCACCCATTTAATGCCTTCCAGGGGCAAAATTACGGTGTCGCTGATGTTTCTGAACTCCTCTATTACCGGAAGGGCTTCTTTCACCTTAAGCCTTCCGAGCATTAGAATCGCAAAGGCTTTTCTGTTTTTATCTCCCGTCTGGAGGATTTCAAGCAATAGAGAGGTCATTTCATTCTTGAACTTTTCCCCAACCCATGGGAAGTATCTCAGTATAATCTCAAAGCTCTGCATGGCGTTTTCCTTAACATAAGGATCAGGATCGTTTATGAGCGAAAGCACGGTTATGGGAAGACCTTCCTCGACATAAGGCATCATAAGCTCTTTATGCCTGACGGTCAGCTCTCCAATGAGGAGAAGCGCATCTCCCCTTATCCCCGGATTTTCCTCGTTGAGAAGCTCTACTACGGCATCTACATATTTAGGGTCTTTCGCTGCAGAGCGGAGAATCCCCTCAAGATCTCCCTCCGAGAGCATCTTTATGATCTTATTCTTTTTTGAGCCGAAGGAGAATAATCCCATAAGTCATCCCTAAACGATTTTATACTTTCAACCTTAAATGGGTTTTGGCTAACCTTTAAAAGGCTCCCGAGAATTTAAAGTCGGGCAATGAGGAGAGCGAATTGCGCTGAGTGGTGATGACAGCTCAACCCGAGCCGTTAATAGGGGTGAGACCATGCACATAAGGGAGTTCCAAGAGCTTATTAGGGAACTTTACTTTCACAGGGATGAGAAGAGGGGCTTGGAGAAGACGTTTCTCTGGTTTACTGAGGAAGTAGGCGAGCTAGCGGAGGCGTTGAGAAAAGGGGATAAGAAAGCTATGGAAGAGGAGTTTGCCGACGTTTTAGCGTGGCTTGTGAGCTTAGCCAACATAGCTGGAATTGACGTGGAGGAAGCGGCAAAGAAGAAGTATCCGGGAGTTTGCCCCTACTGTGGGAAGAATCCTTGTGAGTGTGAGAAGGAGTGAGAGCCTTTATTTTTCCAAGAGTTCTTCTATGGCTTTCTTGATATTCCACACTTCGAGTGAACTACCCCGTCCTTTTGGGCGGGGCTTCCTGCTTCATAAGGAAGACTTGCCCCGTGATAACAGCCTCATAAGGCACTACACGGGGTAGAGGTCTTCCCTCCACAGGCAATCCGGGTCGTCCCAACCCTTCATCCAAACCCTTTCTCAAAATGTTGAGCGAAGCGTTCAAATCCCTATCCATCACCAGCCCACACTTCGGACAACGGAAAACCCTCTCCAAAAGAGGTAATTCCTCCACTACAAACCCACAGCGGGAGCAAGTCCTCGAAGTGTAGGCTGGCTCAACGAAAACAACCCTCCGACCAGCTCTCTCAGCCTTGTCGGAGAGTATCCTGATGAAAGCACTGAGAGAGGAATCGAGCAGATGGCGGTTGAAGTTTTTATGACCGTTTCCAACCATATTCTTCGGTTTTAGGTTCTCCGCCGCGATGACATCATAATTCCTGACGTAGTAGAGAGCAAGCTTGTGGAGAAAATCATTTCGCTGGTTCGTTAGCTTTTCATGAGCTTTAGCTAATTTTATCCTCTCCTTCTCCCAGTTCTTCGAACCCTTCTGCTTCCTTGAAAGCCTTCTCTGTATCCTCTTAATTTTTTCAAGGGATTTCTCAAGGAACAGCGGGTTCTCAAAAGCGTTACCATCGCTGTCAACGACGAAATGAGCGACTCCCAAATCAACCCCAACTACTCTACCCGTTTTGGGCAACGGTTCTGGCTCCTCCTCAACCTGAAAAATAGCATACCACTTCCCGCTCTTTGTCCGCTTTATGATTACTCCCTTGATTTTACCTTTAATTCTCCTGTGGAGCTTTATGGGAATTTCCCCAATCTTGGAAAGGTGCAGTCTCTTCTTCTCCTCGTCAAGCTTGAAACCGCTTTGGTTGTAGTTCAGCGTCTTCCAGCTATTCGGTGAGGTTTTGTATCTTAGCTTTCCTACCTTGTGCCCGTTCTTTTTTAGAGCCTTCAAGACGGTCAGGTTGTTCCAGAGTTGGTGATTCACCATTTGTAGAACTTTGGAGTAAACTTCCTTGAGTTCTGGGTTTTCCTTCTTTAATTCGACGATTAGCCTTTGAGTATCCATTCTTCCGAGCGACGGGTTTTCTCTCTTTGCTTTCAATAGCTCGTTGTAAAGCCAGCGACAAAGTTCCATATGTTGTAGCATTTTTTCTTGCTGTGCTTTTGAAGGATAAATTCTAAATTTGTAGGAGCGCATCAACTCCTCTCACCTTGACTTTTGAAGCGCACGTTCCATTTAAGGATGGCGAATTTTTTCGCACTGTAGTATTTATAATTTTCTTACTTTAAGAAGTATTTAAAAGTTTCGGGCTTTCATCCATCCCTCTCGGAAGAGGAGTCCCCACCCGAATAGGTTAAACCCCCTTCCGCAATCTTTTCAAAGTGCTTGTCGTTGGTTATTATAATTGCACCAGTTTTAAGATAAGTGGCAGCGTGAACGGCATCGGCTACTTGATTTGGTGGAAAATAATCTAAGCATTTTAGCACTTCTTCCCTTGATGGGTTTACGATTTTAACCCTTTTCCTCAAGAATTCAAAGAAATTCACAGCATCGAAAGCCTCAGCATATTTTCTGTACTCTGCAAGCAACACATCGTTTCCCACAAGCTCGTAATCTGAAGTAAGCAAGTGAAGTAGCAACTCGGTTGTTTTGTCCAGCCCTTCTTTACTGCGGCAATAAAAACGTTTGTATCAATCAGAAATCTTGTATTTTTTTCTGGCAATTCTGTTCCCCTCACCCTCTATTTCCTTCTCCAATTTTTTGAGATTTACTTTCTCTGCTTTCTTTACGAGTTCTTGAAGCATGCTTTTTACATCAAAACGCTTTAGAATTATTGTCTCATTGTCCAGTTCTGTTATCAAAAACTCCTCCCCCTTTTTTATCCTAAGTTTTTTCCTGATTTCCTTTGGAAGCAGTATTCTACCTTTCTCATCAACTTTCGTTATTCCCACTTTTCCCACCAAAATAAGTTTGAACACCAATATTTAAAGGTTTCCGTTAAAAAGTTCATATATTTAAACCAAGCATTATCACGTTTTGCCCCAAGGAAAGCTATGAATGGCGAAAAACCATCAAAAAGAGTGGAAGGAAAGATGGGAGCTAAGATTGAAGTGTCCCAACACCTAAAAAAGCTCAAAAAACAGAGGGAAATCCTTGAAAAGACGTTTGGCATACTAAAAACCTCAAAAACGTGCGAGTCTTAGATACAAAAGAAGTTATGGAGCTTCTCCAAGACTAATCGCCCAAAACGTAAACTATCGCTTTGCAAGAGTCCAAGTCGTTCTCGTAGATGCACTTGTTGTAGGCGTTTTCAAGGGTGTCCGAGTATGTAAAGGTTGAGTCGTCTATGGCTTTTGTCTCCCCGTTGAACTCGCACTGACCGTTGGAGCAGGAGATGGTTTGGGTTTTGAGGGATTCCCATTGACCTCGGGCTTTTAGATGGTTGATAAGTGTCTGAGCGTTGCTCTGATAGGGTAGCTCTTTTGTCCCTTCGCTTACTTCACTCGCCTTCGAGGAAATCAGCAAGATGACAACTAGAACGACAATGACAGCAAGAGCAACCATTGTTGAATACTCAATGGAAGCTTGGGCTTTTTTCATTTGGATCACCAAAAATAATTTTAATTAATTTGGCTCACAAAAACATCAAAAAGAAAAGATAAATTCAAAAAAACTATCATGGCGCTCCCAACTTAATATCATCTCCAATATCAACAATTATTTCACATGCTGTAGCGTCGTTTTCTACCATACATTTATCGTATAAACTTCCTAAGGTGGGCGTACTGCTGATTAGTGTCGAATAGGGAGCAGCACTGTAATCTTTATCTGCTTCTGCATAAGCCACAGTACCATTCGTATCCTTCACTAAAAGATAATCATTGGTGGAGTCGTACTCTACCGTATACTGATCATCCCATACATTTTGTGAAACGAGCTTGCTCTTTATAAGTTCCACTTGACTCTGCAATGAAGCTATATCGCTCTGTGAGCTGGCCTGTTGTGTAGATCCACTGATGTACCTAACCACAACAAATATTATTATCAAGGCTGCTGCTATCATGAAGAGGTACTCCAGCGCACCCTGACCCTTCTTCCGTTTAAACAACTTCTTCAAGTTTATCATTTTCTCTACACCTCCGAAAGGATATCTTCAAAAACAAATTACGTCAAAGACATATAAATACCTTTCCCCGCAATTATGCCGATCACTTCCGCAAAATTGCAGGTGAATGCGACAAAAACTATTGAGGAATCCACAACGACTCGTCGAGGGTTATTATTACCTTACAAGCGTTTTCGTCACCTGCAAGGCAGAGGTCATACAGCTCTTTCAGGGTTTTCAGCTTATACCTATCGTCCCCATAGAGGGCTTTAACATCATCCCTGTATCTTGCATTTCTGTAGTCGAGGTAGTAGATAACCTTGTCACTCTTATCACACTTCCCATTTGAGCCTTTGCCCTTTATGCTTATGCCGTATTCGGAGCCAACTTTGTCCTTGGAATAACTCTCCGAGAGAATGTAAAAGCAGTATTCATCGTTCCAGAGGTCTTTCACTTCTAGCTGGGATTTTGCAATCTCCGCTTGGCTCTGCAAAGAGGTAATATCACTCTGCTGGGCAACTCGACCTCCGGAATTGCTGATATAGCCCACTGCAACAAAAATTATTATCAATGCCGCAGCAACCATAAAGAGGTACTCCAATGAACCTTGACCCTTTCGGCTCATGCTTTGGTCATCTTTAGAAAAGAATAAATATTTTTCTCCCCAATTTTGCCCATGAGATAAGCAAAAATGGGGATAGCGATGCTGGTCTTCATAGAGTGCGAGTCATCGAGCATTGAAGGCTGTTTAAAGGAGCTTAGAGAAAAAGCCGAGACCTTAAAGAAAATCCCCGGAAGAATAGATAAAGCCAAGATAGAGCTCTCCTTCGGTGCCTTTATGAGTGTTAGAATAAGCCTAAGCATAGAGCCAGACAAAAACTATGAGAAGATGATAGTAGCCGAGTACTCATCAGGCAAGGATGTCCTCGAAAGGCTGCAAGAGAAGATGAGAGAAAAGCTAAGGAACGCCCAAATAGTTGACTTCACCTTCGGAACCTACACGATGCCCATAACCCGAAGAAAATATGCCGTAGGGATAGCGGTTGTGAACATACCCAAGGAAAGGGAGAGCTTTGAGAACCTGAGCATTAAAGAAAGGAGGGCAATCCTGAGAAAAGCCCTCGAGCTTTTTGGCTGGAATCCAAAGGTTTTGAACATCTCCGAGATAGCGAGGCTCTTCAACGTTTCGAGGGATTCAATCTACAACGACATAGAGCAGATTTTGAAGGAGTTAGAGGGTTTCTAAAACCTTGGAAATAAGACTCTCGGAAATTCTGAATCCAACTTCCCTCAAGCTTTTTATTGCTTTTACTAATTCTTCTTTTGATAGGTCTCCTGTATCGTACAAAAAGCGCAAAACCTTTAACGTTCCAAAAAATTCAATCCCAAGTTCATAAGCCTTTCTCCTAGCGATCCTATCATCCAAAACTGCAGGAATCGAATTTTCTAGAGCCAATACTATGGTTTCAGCCTCTCCCGTACCTAGCGGGTCAACTAGTAGTTTGACTTTTTCCCTATCTTGAGCTGAAACTACTTGAACTTTCTCGTTCTCTACAAGTTTTTGAAGCTCATGGCTACCCACCCTGCAAAATCCCCTACGATAGACTTCTTCATATACACCCTCAGCCACAAAGACCTCAAATCTTTCTGTGACTTTTTCAATAACTCCTGCAGAACTTAGAGCAATAACAGCGGAAGAGTCTAAGAGAATCTTTTTCATAATCCCAATTCCTCCAAAGCTTCCTCATCGCTGTAGGGGAATGCAGGGATTTTCCATTTTTTCAACTCCGTTATGAAATCTTGATATGACACCCCAGCAATTTCTGCCGCTTTTTCTATAGAAACAACACCTTCTTTGAACAATTCAATTGCATAAAGCAACCTTAAGATCTTCTTAGTTTCCTCCTCTGACTTAAAAGGGGGTAGCTTCATCCTTATCTCCATCATGCTTCGATATTGGCCGTCCTAGTATTTAAGAGTTTGCCCTCAACCATTGAGGGCGAGCTTTAGAATAGAGAAGTCATTGCCGCTAAAGCTCAAATTCTCTACACCTGAAGAGTTTATGGTAATTGAAAAGAACTGACAAATCGTTTAAAAACATAAAAAAGCTCACTGAACAACGCTTATGGGCACTGGCGTTGCCGAGAGGATGAATATTGCGAGCACTATCAAAGCCAGAACTATTCTTTTAGGCGAAATTGGGCTGACCTCATCCAAAGCACCCGGGTTTCCAATTCTCCCCATAAGGAGAATTATGAAGCCCCAGATGAGCCACCCTGCCCAGAGAACGCTCAGTCCAATCATTGCCAAGCCTAGACCAAATGTCAAAATCGAGTGGAGCTTTTCTCCAAGGAAAGCCCTCGCTATGTGGCCACCATCAAGCTGAGCCGCCGGGATTAGGTTTAGGAAGGTCACGAGAATACCCACCCACCCAGCTATCGCCACCGGGTGGAGGTAAATCACGTAGTCCTCGGGAATCCTAAAGATGTATCTCTCAAGGAAGAGCATTATTAGACTTTGACCAAAGGCTATTCCGCCCTCCATTTGAGCCGCAGAGATAGGTAGAGTTGGAGAAAGCCTTAACCCTATAAGCAGCACTGGAATTGCCACAACAAACCCGGCTATAGGCCCGCTTGAGCCTAGGTCTATGGCAGCGTTTCTGGTGGGTATTGGGGATTTAACCCTTATAACAGCTCCCAGTGTGCCGAGAATGTTCGGAAATGGTATGAAGTAAGGAAAAGTTGACTTTACGCCGTGGAGGGTGGCAGCTATTTTGTGCCCCATCTCGTGGGTGCCCAAGATAGCGAGGACGCTTATTGAAAATGCAAGGGCGTTGAGGTAGATGTTTCTTATTCCTGGAAGGTTGTACTGGTCAAGAAAAGCTATATAAGAGCTTGAAAGCCAGTAGCCCGCAAAGAGGGTGCTCAAAACCGTTGCTATAAACAACCCTATCCCAATGAGGGGGTTTTCCTCTTTAATCGGCTGTGCTGGAAAGACGAAGAGGACTACCTTTCCTTCCCTCTTTTTCAATGCAGCCCAGTAGCCAAGCTTCTCAAGCTCCTTAAGAACCCTCTCGAAGTTGGTTTCCCTTATCTCCAGAACCTCAAAAGCCATGACGTCTCCTTTAGTCTGCATCTCGCCAAGGGAATAAAACTCGCCAAGCTTTTCCATGAGGGGCTCATTAATGGGCTCTTCAACGGGCTCAATCTCAAAGCCAACAAGAACCATATCAGAGCCGCACTCCGGGCATGAATTTTCCAGTAAAGCCGCATTAGACTCTTTAACTTCCCTATGGCCGCATTTAACGCACTCGTAAATACCCCTTGCCATTTTCTCCACCACTTAAAAAGAATATGGAAGAAAGCTTAAAAACTATTCCTCTATGGTTACCTCTCCCTTGTCTGCATCCACCTCAACGATCTGGCCGTTCTTGATCTTGCTTATGTCCACTTTATCCACCATGGGAATTTCTGCAATAATAGCCCCTGTTGCTACAATCGTCTCTGCTTCTTCAACAACTATTGCCTTAGGCGCAACACCGTTTTTCTTCAGCTGGTAAATGACGTAAGAGCCAACAGTCGAGCCTTTGCCCCTCGGGAATACAAGGATTTTGTCCTTTATGCTCTCCCCCTTAATATCGCTCTCAATGTCCTTCACTATGCCCGTTTTTGGGTCAACACCTCCTAAAAAGGATAGGGGCTTTTTTGAGACAAGAGCAACTCCCTTTGCTTTTCCCTTAGTGATTTTTCTTCCCTTAAGCTTCATAATCTCACCTCACGGGGCATCAAGAAGTAACTTCTCCGTATTCTCAAGCCTCACCTTTAGCCCGGCTGAGGAGAAGTAAAAGCTCGCCTTTCCGCTGTTTGTGGCTATTCCCCTATACCACTTCTCAACAGGGGACACTATCAAACAGCTGTCGGCTATTATCTTTCCATTGTATCGCTCTATAATCTCGCTGTAGCCCAGAGCATCTGCGAGAGCCTTCACAGCCTTGCTTGCGGTTATTAAAAGCGGAACTTTTAGAGGCTTCTCCCTCATCTTCAAAATTTCAGCGACCTCTTTTACTTCCTGAATCGAAGCATGGGGACAGCCTATTACTATTGCATCTATCTCTCCCCACTCTGCGTTGAACTTCTCCTTAACCTCTTCGAGTTCCTTCTCATCAACCTCAATTCTCTCGAGCTTATCCGCTATGGCATGTTTGTATTCCGGGGTCTCGCCTTCAACATGATAGAGGGCTATTGAACCTGTCGCAGCCATCGAAGCCCCTAATTCTTTGAGGTAGTCCGTCTTTTCGGGCTTGAGGTTTTTGAAGTAGGGTATGTCGTTCTTTAGAGCTTTGCCGAGGTAGTAGCCCAAAAAGCTGTAGTCTGCAAAGTCCTTGAGCTTTGTGTTTACCTCAACAATAACTGTTGCCTTTCTGTTTTCCTCAAGGTGAAGGCCATAATTTGGAGTCTTGCCAACGATTGCAGCTGCAAGGCTTGAGGGCCCGCCTTCCCTGTTTGTTCTCGCTCCTATTATGGAGTTTGCAAAGATAACCGCGGAGCTCTCGCTCCATGCTATATGGTCACCAAACTTCGGAAGGTTTGCACCGTAGTATGGGGTACAGGTGGAGGTAACCTCTATTCCCATAGCTTTATAGAGCTCAATGATCTCTCTCTGCTTCTCCATAAAGAGCTCGTCCCCAATACCAGCTGGATTGAGAGTAGTATAAACGCTAACCTTCGCCCCAGAATTAACGAAGTCTTTTAAAAACTCTATTCCGGCATCTCCGATGTTTTTATATGAAACCCCCGCCACTTGGGCACTTTTTATTGGAATTAACCTATCCGCATTATATATTTCTCCCAAAGCCACAAGAATCTCCATAGCCTTTTGTAATGCATAGCCGTATTCTCCGGCAAGTATTAATTCCTCCTCCTTTGTGAGGTACATTTCATCACCAAGATAAAATTGGAGGGTAAGTTTAAGGGCTTTTTCATCACATGAGAAAACCTCGGCAGTTCAATCCAGAATGGTGGGATTGGAGTTAAATTCAAATAAAGGGCTAAAAAGTTAGAAATGTTTTTAGACACTTCCAATAGAGTATCCGGCATTTGAAACTCCCGAAAGAGGCACCGCAAACTTTATAAACCGACTTCTTATTAATATGTAACGGGTCAAGCAGCGGGGTGGGGCAGCTAGGAGTGCCCGCCGGGCTCATAACCCGGAGGTCCGAGGTTCAAATCCTCGCCCCGCTACCATGCTCATTTTTGTGTATTGATGTTCATAAGTGTTCGTTGAATTTGTTTAATAACCATTCTCTAAGTTTATTTTGTTTCCTTGGTATTGTAAATCCAACTTCCTTGGCAAAACGTCTCACACTTTCTATGCGATATACCCTAAGCTCATAAAGGTCACTTTTGTAGGAGTATTGTTTGCCTCTGATCACAACAGGACTTCCGGCTTTCTTTGAAACCCTTATTTTTGAGTGTATTTCCAATGAAGCTAAGAGACTTTTAGAGAACTCTAATAGCTCTAAATCGTAGTTGTGCAACGAAACATAAGAAACTTTCTTAGTAGTTGGGTCTAAATAGACATAACCCTCACTGTCAAACAAACCCCGAAGGAACTCTCTGGGATATTCCTTTGCAACTTCAAACAAAGCATCTTTTGGCTGTTTCAAAAACATGTAGAGGGATTTAGTAGTACTTTCAACATACCATCTACCGACTCTTGTAGAGTCGTTCTCATAACCAACTCGGGGATTAGCCCCTATTTCTTCAAGAGCTTTGGCAAATGCCTCGGCAAATTCCCTATCCACAACTTTCAACCGAATTCTGTACTTGTATTTTTGGCCAATGCCTATTGTGGCATCTCCAAAATAAGCTCCCAAGATATAAGACAAAGCTGGAGAAGGGCTTAAATCAAGAAGCTTGATTTTATTGAAAGGTTCATGTTTTCGCTTGCACCATCTTAAAACCGTTGCTTTGGAAATTTTCACGCCTTTTTCGATAAGTACTCTTTCCACTATTTCCGAATAACTAAGTCCGTAATTCCTCAGCCCCCTGACATAATTCACAAGCTCCTCAAGTTCCTTTTGTCCAAGGTCTTTTACCCTAAGCATAACACCAATTAGACTTCTCTGTTTTTAAGTTTTTACGTAATTTTCATACAACTTATTTTTGTTAAAAACTCGGGCAACCTTAATAAACCCTCTCAATTAGGTCAAAAGGGGCTTGCCATGGATCTGGTAGTTCTCGGGCATGTTGCGATTGACCACATAATCTTTCCAGACAAGAGAGAGATAGTTCTCCCGGGAGGGGCAGCTGCCGCTGTTGCAACTTCTGCCGCTCTAAGTGGAGCCAAAGTGGGGTTGGTTACAAAGGTCGGGAAGAACTTTCCCACGGAGTGGCTGAAAAACCTTGAAAGAATCCTAGACATTAAGGGAGTGCACGTTCTCGAAGGAAAGACAATGCACATATACATGATCTACCACGAAGACGGGAGCGTCGATGCGCCGGTGGAGATAGGAGTGGCAGAGAAGATGGGTGAAACAGAGATTCCGAAAGATTACCTAAACGCGAAAATATTTCACATCTCTCCAATACCACCGGAAGAGCAGCTAAAGGCGATAGAAAGACTAAAAGGCAAGAGGGTTACCCTAGATTTCAACCCGACTTACATAGAGGAATACAAGACAAAAAGAGAGCTCATGAAGGATATAGTGTCAAAAGTGGAGATAGTTTTTCCAAACGAAAGAGAGGCAAAAACGATAACCGGAGAAAAGGACATCAAAAAAGCTGCCGAAAAGCTTCACAAATGGGGAGCTAAAATTGTCGTGGTGACTATGGGAGAAAAGGGGGTTCTGCTTTATGATGGGAAAGATTTCAAAAAGTTCAATGCACTTCCAGTAGAGGAAATCGTGGATCCAACCGGAGCTGGGGATGCTTTTGCTGGCGGCTTTCTAGCTTATTATGCAAGAGAAAAAAACCTCGAAGAGTGCATAAAGCAAGGATTGATGAGGGCAAGAGAGGTGCTTAAGAAAAAAGGAAGCTGGAGCATCTAATCACTTGTGACTATCCTTGAGAATACATAGAGGGCAATTAGAATAAGAACGGCAACTGCAGTGACCTCGAACTTGGGCATGACCAAAGAGAGCCCCATTATGAGGGCGTAGGTAGGAATGGCCAATAGAGAAGCTACGGTCAAGATTAAATAATGCTCTCTGGGAGCTTTTTCCCTATCTAAGTAAGCGGACTCAATAAAGATTAAGGCTAAAGCCACTATTAGAACTCCCAGAGCACCTCCTATCTTGTAATATACCAGAAAGCCTATAACGGCCATCAAAAACAATGTGCCAAAGAAATACGAGAGAAACGCCAGGGGAGCAAGTGCTAAGACCGGGAGGAGCTGTTTGTAGCTAAGCAAGATGAAAAACAAGATTACAAGCGGTATCGGTGAGAACTTTATCCTCATAACTTAATCACCTCTGCAATGGCGCTTCTAAGAGGCTTTCTGGTGTCCCAATCTATTATCAGGGCATAGGCGGAAAGCTTCCTCAAGTATGCTTTCCTCTTGAGGTCTAGCATCTTAACCGCCAGTTCTTCCTCTTTGCTTCTTGGCTCGATAGCCGAATACGGGTCCGGGGAGATCACTATTATCTTGTATCCATAGTGATAAATCATCTCAAGGGCTTTTCTGCTCTCCTCGCTAACAAGGGGTGAGATGTAGATTATTTGGGCATTTGCAGGAAAGCGCGTCCTTATAAGATGTTCAACCTGATAGGCAATTAGATTGTTTTTATCCGGCCTGGCAGTGCTTAGAATGTCGACACATCTGAAGAAATGCCTTTTTCCATAATCTACCCTAGCCCATAGGGGGACGCTCTCCGAAAGCAAAAGACCAAAGCTCGTGCCGTTTTTAAGACAGTCAAGCATAAGGGAAGCAGCAGCCCTCACAGAGTAGTCTATAACTCTGCCCCCCAAATAGCCAGCGTCCACTATTATCACAACATCAACTTTTCTCTCGCTCTCATACTCGTTGCTCATTATTTTGCCCATTTTTGCCGTTGCCTTCCAGTTTATTATCTTGAAAGGATCTCCAGGCTGATATTCCCTTATAGCATGAAACTCTACTCCTTCACCTATTCTCGGAGATGGCAAGGGGCCAACGGTTATTTTTGTACCCTTTGTGGAGTAAGGAGTGATGACATCTTCTATGAGCGGAACACCAATAAGCTCATCATACAGCTCAACCACTTTGTCCCTTTTGAAAAATCCAAATGGATCTTGGTAGCTCAAGTATATCCAGTTAAACTCATGAACCCCTCTGCGTACCCTAATCTTGTAGGAAAGCTCTCTCACTTCATCTTTTTTTAGGGAAAGCAAAAACTCGTTCTTACCTTCAACAACCTCAAGCTCCTCTGGTGTGCCATCCACAAGCTTTAAGCTTGGAATTCTTTCGTTGGACTTTATGGTAAGTTTTATTTCCACGGTTTCTCCTTCAAGAATTCTGTCGTGAGGCAGGATTCTCTTAATCTCCACGTCAAGCCTTGGTTTAAAAAATGCAACCGCTATGAAAAACAGCCAAAGTATCGGAAGGACAAGATATACCATATCCCAGCGAAGAGTAAAGAAAGTTATGAGTACCCCTATCCATAGGGCAAGAAGAAGCTGAAGGGCTTTTCCAGTCGGGTAGAACTCCCTCATAGCTATCACTCAAACTTTGGAACGGGTATTTTTTCAAGCATTCTCTCCATCACCATCTCCTGGCTTACCCGAGTATACCAAAGCTCCCTCTTCAGTATGAGCCTATGACTTAGTGCAGGTATGGTAACTTTCTTCACGTCATCTGGGATAACGTAGTCCCTGCCTTCCAAAGCAGCGTATGCCCTCGAAAGCTTGAGCAATGCCAAGCTCCCTCTTGGAGACGCTCCAACTTCAATTTCCTTTTTGTTTTCTCTAGTTGCCCTCACTATCTCGGTTATGTATTCAAGAACGGCATCGCTCACATAAACATCCTCAACTGCCCTCTGCATCTCTACAACTTCTTCAGCGGAGGTTATTTGGTTTATATCCACTTCTTCTTTCTTTCTCTCGATCCTCCTCTTGAGAATCTCAAGCTCCTCCTCCTTGGTCGGGTAACCCACTCTGAGCCTGACGAGGAATCTATCGAGCTGTGCCTCTGGCAGGGGATATGTTCCCTCTTGCTCAATCGGGTTTTGGGTGGCTATTACGACAAAGGGCTTCTCAAGCTGATAGGTTTTCCCCTCTATAGTTACCTGCCTCTCTTGCATAGCCTCAAGCAAAGCCGATTGAGTCTTTGGAGGCGCTCTGTTGACCTCATCGGCGAGAAGTATGTTTGTAAACACCGGCCCTTTTTTGAACTCGAATTCAAGGGTTTTCTGGTTGAAAACGCTAACTCCCAGTATGTCGGAGGGAAGTAGATCGGGTGTAAATTGAACCCTTTTGAACTTAACTCCTAGTGCTGAGGCAAAGCTCTTTGCCATTAACGTCTTTGCCAATCCTGGTAGGTCTTCAATGAGAATGTGCCCATCGGCTAGTATTGTTGCAAGCATAAGCTTTAGGACTTCTCTTTTTCCAACTATTGCCTTTCCAACTTCATTTAAAATCTCATTTCCTTTTTCATAAACTTCCTCTACTCTCATTAACATCCGCCTCCACAATTTCAAGAACTTTTTCGAGATCTTCAAGGAACTTGTTCCCAGAGCCAATTATTCTAAGCTCTCTAACCTTTGTTTTTGCCTTTTCTCTGTCCTCTTCAATTATTTCATATATCTCCAAGAGGGAATCAAGAACTATTTGCTTGGCAACACTGCCCTTTTTTGCCATTTTTATAACGTCTGCAAGCCTTTCAAAGTCCTCTTTCCTCCTCCTTTTCTGTTCTCCCCTTCTTGGAATATAAGGAAGCTCAGCCTCTTCGAGTATAAAAGCCAAAAGTATTGTTCCAGCTACTAAAACAGCTATCCACCTAACCAAATACGAACCTGCAAAGATTGCAACTAAGACGAAGGGGGTAGTTAAGATCAGGGCAAGATTAAGCCTCAACTTCATTTACATCCCCCTTGATTTTCATGTAAAGCTCATAAGCCTCCTTTGCATCTTCCATAGTGACTTTCTCCGGTGCGTATTTTGCTTTTTCAAAAAGCCTCGCAAGCTTTACATATGCATCGTGCTTGTATTTTACTTTCTCTGCATGCTCCCAATGAGTCCAGCTTTCTCTGTAAGGAATGCCCAAAAGCCTAAGCCAAATTACTGCATTCTTGTAAAGCTTCACCACTATTTCGTTTGGGTCTCCTAGGAAGTCTATACCTTCTTCCTCTAATTTTTTATCAAATTGTTCAACGATCTCTTTAAGTTTTCTCCTTTCTCTAGCCGCTCTCAAATCAAGATAAAACCTCACCACAACATAGCTGAGGGTTATTACAAGAACTCCAAAGAGAGCATATAGGTAAACGCTACCTTCTGAAGACCCTCCAAAGGGATTTTGGAAATACCTCTCGTAGAAACTAACGTGATAACTTTGATTAACGTAGTAAATCCCCTCACTTCGGTTTGCTGTCATGTTTGGGAGGGGAGTTTTGTAAACCTTGTAGAGAATGGGGAGGGCAAGTATAATGGAGCCTATTATTATAGCGAGGAAGATGCCCCAGTTTACACCGTATTCCGGACCTTTTTTCGCAAAAGGATCCCCAACAGTTAGGAAAATCTGGATTAGTATTATGCCCCCAAGAACTATCAAAATAGCAAAGAAAAGGCCTATTAAGTAATAGTCTTGGTTGCCCTTCTTAATCTCACCTATTTTAGCTTCAGAGCTTACTATTGCGCCCATTAGCAGGATTATCAGCAAGTATAAGGCCATTAGTCTACGCCTCATAACGTACCATCACATAGAATTATGTAAAGATAGGTTTAAAAAGTTTTACAGCTTGGAAAAAGTTGGGTGAGAGTATGGAAAAACTCCCGCAATTGTTCGTTGAGGCAGAGTTTGAAGAATGCTTTGAAGGAGACGAGGCAAAAGTTGATTGCATAATAATCCAAGACAACATAGAGGTTAGACTACAAAAGGGACAAAAGCTTCCGGAGTTTATAGACGTTAAAAAAGCGAAATTTTTGCGAAAAGAAATCTACGATAGGTTTCACTTCTATGTGGACAAATACGAGCATAAAATGCTCTGTGATGCGAGAATAGTTCTCCCCGATAGAAGAACCGAGATAAGACTGTATAAAGGAGACGAACTCATGTTGCTCCCGGTGGAAGGGTTTGTTTCCACGATAATAGCTGGGGTAGGAAACAGGGTAAGAAAAAGCGATGCTTTTGCAGCAGTAACAACTAAAAAAGGAGAAGTACACTACCTAAAGCCTCCAAAAAATGGGGTGGTGGTTTACATAGACGAGTTCACTAATAGGCCCCACTACATCTACTACATTCTCCCAGAGGAGTAATTAAAGACCTTCGATTATTGCCCTTACGTTTTCTTTGATTCTCATTTTTAGCGTATCCAGTTTATCCATCCCTTGGATAGTTCTGGTGTTGTTTGCACTGGTTATTATTAACGACCATCTGTGTAGATCATGTTTCATAGGCTCATCTTGGAACATCACAAGAAACCTCGACCCTTTTGCTTCAACCTCAAGTATTTCAACGCTCCTATTACCGAGTTTTGTTGAGTATATTTCTTTCGCTTCCAACCCACCAAATTCTCTTTTAAGCATCTCTGCAAACTCTCCCATACAAAATCACCCATTAACTTTTTGGTCAAAGTGGTATATATACTTTTCACAAACTTGTATAATGCTGACCAAAAATGTTATAAAGCTCGTGGAGGAGTTAAGCTTGAAGAAATTTAGTTGGTGAAAAGAATGAAAGTTGAAAAAGGAGATTTTGTGGTTTTTAACTACATTGGAAGGTTTGAAAACGGAGAAATATTTGATACAACTTATGAGGATATCGCCAAGGAAGCAGGCATTTATGTGGAAGACAGAACATACGGGCCCCTTGGAGCTAACGTCGGTGTTGGTGAACTTATCCCCGGAATGGATGAGGCTCTTATAGGGATGGAAATCGGAGAAAAAAAGACTATAGTAGTTCCCCCCGAGAAAGGCTACGGGATGCCAAGGGATGACTTGATAATTGAGGTCCCAATAGTGGAGTTTGAAAAAGCCGGCATAGAACCAGTAGAGGGAGCGTACATAATGACCGATAGTGGAATAGCAAAGATAACTGCAATTACTGAAGAAAACGTCACTTTGGACTTTAACCACCCACTGGCAGGCAAGACACTAACATTTGAAGTGGAAATAGTTGATATAGAAAAGGCAAAGCCAGAATCAGATGAATCCTGATATCTGAACCCTGGTAGCCACAAGGAATATCACAACTCCCAGTATGGCCAACATTGCGCTGTACTTGAAGCCTGCAGAGAACTTTCCTTCTCTTATTATTCCAATTCCTAACCCCGAAACTATGGCTTGAAGTGCCACAAACGCAAGAGAAACGTTTTTTATCGCTTCTAATGGCAAGTTAAGTCCCACTTCAGGAGTGTTCATACCCCCCATAATTTGGGATACAACCCCTAGGATGAATGGCCCTATGAAGCCGCTTGCAATTATAAAGAACATTGCTTGCATTCCGGTTGAGGCTTTTCTCTCCTTTTTTATTCTCAGTATTTCACGGACGTCGTTGGCAACCGCCACAAGTACATCAGCCATTGGGGCTCCTCTCTCATAAGCCTCTAGGATAATCATTGTGGAGCGATAAATTACCGAAGATCTCTTGTTTCTTATTGCAAAAGCTCTCAGGGCTTCTATTGTTGCTCTACCCTTCTTTATCTCCTGTACTGTTCTTTTGAATTCCTCTGTTAATGCTCCAAACCTTGCAGTTGATGCCTCCTCCAAAGCTTCAGAGAAAGAAACTCCAGCTCTCAAAGAGCTCGCAAGATAGAAGAAAGCATCGGGCAAGTTTTTCTCCATGTCTTCTATCTTCTTGGTCAGCAAATAATAGGGATAAACCCATGCAATCCCTAAAAACAAACCGAGGAACACCGGGAGAGCATAGATCTTAACAGGGGACAGTATGAAAACTATTATCCCGACCAACCCTGCCAGCAATAAAGATACCAACAAAAATTCAAGCGCTAAAAATGATATTCCCGCCGAGTATAGGAAGAGCTCGTACCTCCTAACCCACCTCTGGGGAAGTAGTTTTTCAAGAGCCTTTGCAAGAGGTCGGAGGAATTTAATTTCAGCCAAATTTAATCACCTCGGCTCACTACGTTTTATCATAAACACAACGAGGGTTGAAATAGCTGGGAACCCAAAGAGCAGAATAACAGCTAACCCTTGGACGGGCATTACTAACGCCCTAGTCATTAATGAAGCAGCCAGTATCGCCACAACGAATAGCGTTGGCATTATTATGGTTATGAACATATAGACAAAGGCGACACCGTTTACCTTTTGGATGTATTCCACAAGCTTCATTCTGTATTCAAAGGAAAAGTCTTCGGCAAGTTTGTAGAGAATATCCGCCAAGTTTCCACCGAATTTTGTGGCCCTAAGGATCTGTTTTACAACTCTACTAACGTTTTCGGACGCCATCCTCTCCTCAAACCTCATTAGTGCATCTTCAAAGGACGTTCCTCCGTGCATGTCTCTTATCATAAGGTCAAATTCCTCGGATATGGGACCATAATCCGCATTGGCAACCGATACCATTGCCTCAGCTATACCAACTCCAGCACTCAAAAGCGATGCCATGTGTCTCAAAACATATGGAAGGGCTTTTTCTACCTCTACAACCCTTCTTCGCCAGACTATTCTTGGATAGTTTCTCATATACAGGAACCCACCAATAAAGCCCAGTATCCCAAGCATCAGGGAGATGTCAACAGGCATGAGGAGAAGAACGCCCATTAAAAAAGCAAAAATTGCAGTGAAAATGGAAACACCCAGCATCAATGCAACGAACTGCTCTTTACTCATTTTAATGTTAGCCCTCACGAGATCATAGTCGAGTCCCTTTAGAGACTTTGTAAATGATTCAACCGGACCTCTAAAGTGCCTAAGCATAAATTCTGAGAATCTATGGGTGAAAGATTCCTCTAGCTCTCTTTTTCTCCATTCGACAATCTCTTCAAGTTCTTTTTCGTATTTTTCTTCTCTTTCCTGAGAGACTTCCTCTTGAAGTTTTTTCAGGAGTTGAAGTCTCTCTTGGAGCGTTAGGGTTTTAGGAATTCTTGAAATAGGGCGTTCGCTAACCTCTATAGTTTTTTCACCCAGCCTTTCAATGAATTTAAGTATTTTCTCTTTTATCCCCAAATCTTCTCACCCTAGATGACTGTTCTAACTTTTTCAGTTAGCTCAATTGAGGCATCCCTCTCTATTCTTCTCAGCAACTCTTCATGATCAATGTAGAATTCTCTAATGTAGTGTCCAACCTCTTCTATACTCCTTATTCCTTTCTCTACCATCCACTGGAGGACAACTTCTCTCTTCACTCTCTCCTCTAGGAGCTCATCCATTGTTAAACCTGTATGCTCAGCAAGCTGGTTCATGACCCTACTTGGCACTCCCGTGTGGTAAAGCTCATCCTTTGCTGGATTGTACTTATAGATAGTGTTCAGCTGGACGCTTTCCCTCTCTATTCCGGAAACCTCAGCTATCTCGGTGATCCTTCTTATTGTTCCTTTCTTTCTGTTGTTGAACCTTACCTGCATTATGATGACATCCAAAGCAGGAATCATGATTCTTGGAACGTTCATAGGTGGACTCTCAAGCCTTACTATTGTTTCTCTAGCTGAGTTAGAGTGAATTGTACCCATACAACCATCGTGTCCCGTGTTCATTGCCGTGAACATCGTTCTTGCCTCAGGACCTCTGACCTCACCGACGATAATTCTATCTGGACGCATTCTTAGGGTGTTCTTAACTAGATCATCCATGGTTATTTCTCCCTTTCCTTCTATGTTTGGAGGCCTTGTTTCAAGCCTTACCCAGTGCTCAATTGGTAACTGAAGTTCTGCGGTATCTTCAATACTTATAACACGCTCACTTGGAGGAATGAACATTGCCAATGCGTTAAGAGTGGTAGTTTTACCCGAACCAGTACCTCCGGCAACGAGGACGTTCGCAGGCTTAACTCCAAGACCGTCAACAAAAACCCAGAGCAGAGATGCTATTTCTAAATTAAAGGTGCCATACTTCAAGAGATCAATTATCGTAAGGGGATCTTTTTTGAATTTTCTTATGGTTAACGTAGGTCCATCTAAGCTAACGGGTCTAATAGTCGCGTTTACTCTACTTCCATCAGGCAAACGGGCATCTAAGAGCGGGGTTTGCTGATCAATTCTTCTTCCAACCTGCCTTGCTATGCGTTCAATAATGTTTAATATCTCCCTCTCGTCCTCAAAAACGATGTTAGTTTTGCACATGTAAAACTTTCTGTGCCACACGTATACTGGTCTTCTCGTTCCTATTACCATAACTTCTTCCAGGTTATCGTCTCTAACAAGGGGATCGAGTTTTCCGTAACCTATCATGTTCTGGACAACCAGATTTACGAGAATATCCATCCTTGCCTCGGAGATAGCCGGAGCAAGTTCACGCATTATGTTTTTTACAGCCCTTCCAAATATTCTTCTTCTCTCCTCCGGATCGGGAATGCTCTCGGGGTCTATTTGTATCTCTGCAATTGCCCTATCCCTAACGATTTTCACGAGTTTTTCTTCCTCTTCACTCAATTTTGGAAGGCGTATTTCATAAATTGGGATCGGTTCTCCCTTAACTCTAAGGATCCTCACATTTCCATATACATCAAGAACCTTCACTTCCTCTCCATAATATGTAGGAAGGGGAACTCTTGGTGAGCCTCTTGTGGACTTCAAAATCTCCTCTAAGCTACTCCCTCCTCTGCTCTCAGCAGATAAGGATCTTGAAGGAGTTTTAATTTCTGGCACAATGGGGGATAGTTCTTCCTTGGCCTTAGGTTTTTCTTCTTCTCTTCGTCCTTCTTTTATTATATCTTCTAAAGGAGCCGCTTCTTCACTTAAGATCTCTTCTATCCATGATAAGCCTGAACGTTTTTTCTTTTTCTCCTCCAAATTCACTCACCCTCATGAGGTTTTCCCATTTGACGTTATAGGTGATTTCAAGCTTATTACCTAAAAACACTATCCAAACCGGATAATCAAATTTTAGCTCAGGTTTTTTAGATGTCTTAACTAACTCTGGTTCTCCTTTACTCCCTGAAAGTAAACCAGTTCCAGAGGAAACAACTATCCTAGAAGAAAGTTCTGAGAGAGCATCTGAGCTTTCTTCAGATGTTCTGTCCAAATACCTAGGCATGTACTCCCTAACGTATTGAGCGTATTGAGAAAGAACCGTATCAACATATTCACTGTATTTCATTGTGTACTCTGGGGTGAAGTCGCTCATTTCAGCCCCTTCAAAGAGTACCGGCACTCCTATGGCAATGTACTTTGAATTTTCGGGTGATGGATTTTCTATCGTTACTTCAACCCTTCCGCCGTACTTGAGCACCTTCACATAACCATCCGAAATAAAGAATGTATCAACTGCATAATACTTCTGAGGATAGAGGATTAACTGAGGATAGATAGGGCTGTAAAATATGTTTGGACCTTCCACTCCGCTTATTGTGCCTGTGGATAAAGGTTCGTTAATCTTTACATTCACCTGAAGTGTCTCATATGGGGCAATCCAAAATCCCAAGTTGTTAACGATTCCAATATCTTCACCCTTCCTAAACAAAGTGTAGTTATAATCAGGATTTATTAAAACAAATTTGTAAAACGGGCCCGCATTCACCAAGGTAACGTTTAGATCGACCGTGGCGGATGCACTAACACTCTCTTGTGCATTAACTAAACCCGAAACTAGCAAAACAAGGAAAAAGAGTGGAAGCGTCTTCCTTAGCATTCCAGTCACCCAGCAATCTTTGTTATGTAGAGGGCATCTCTATATTTCAGTATATCCTCAACGAATTCTGCTGGGACTTCAACTATCACCAAGACCTTAGCAGTAGGTTCCGTAGCCAATAACCCAGTGCTTTGTTCGAGGTCAAACACCTTCCACTTGTACCTTGCGAGCTGCTCCTTAACTTCATCTGCCGCAGCTATCTTGTTGGCTGCAATGGCCTTTAATATCTCGTTTAGTGCAACATTGTACGTGTAGGATGCACTTATCGTCTGTGAACTTGATTGGGTTGTGGAGTGGCTTTCATCTTTATTCTGCTGGTATGAAATTGATTGATCTCCTGGGGCATAGCTCTCTGAGTATTGGTCTGAGTAGGAAGTTTCTGAAGAGGTTGCTATGTTCTTAGTTTCTTGCTGTGACTCTGATACTGCAATTACACCGGAATCTGTTAGGAAGAGAACCATGTTCACATATCCTTCATCCGCTATCTTTTGAACGGATGTTGAATTTATTTGGGCGAAAATCTTTATTTTGTCACCTGATGAGAGGAAGGCACCATTAACGTTCTCTCTTGGCAAAACTAAAGCGACTTGCACCATTTCAGCTTTCTCTATTGTGTACTGGAGAAGCTCAGTGAAGTCCGTAACTTTGCTGAGCATGTACTTCGCTTCTGCTTTCGTGTATATGCTCTTTTCCGCTCCTTTCTTGAGGATCACCTTTTGGGTGGGAGTGGTGTCTATGAGGTAATAATAATATTTCCTCCAGAGCTCAAGCAGATACGGATTGGGATCAATTAAAGATACTTCATCTTTTGTTTTTGCAGAATTAACTTTCTCCTTTAATTGGTTTAGAGTTTGAATAGCCTCACTCTTTATATCTTCCGGGAGAGGCTGAGAAAGAAGGAGTTCAAAAGATTGCTCTATTTGTGATAACTTTGTGCTCTTTGCCTGTTGAAGCTCCTTCTGAAGACGTTCTTGCTCCAATTGAGCTTTTCTTTGCTCTGCTATCGCCTTGACATTTATCTTCTCAAGTTCCTCTATACTTTTTGCTTGGTTAATTTGCTGTATTAATTGCGCTTTCATGGTATCATTTTCAAGCTCACCAGTGAAATACTGGTTAACCTCTTTAATTTTCGCAAGTTTGGCTTCTTGAAGCTGTTTTGCAGCACGATTTTGATAGGTTGTGTACACCCCTATGATAACAGCAATGAGAATGACAGCTATAATAGATGCACCTATAATTATCCTTTTACGTCTCTCCCTTTCCCTAAGCCTTCCCAATCTTGAAGGCTTTCTGGGAGGGGAAGCTCTTGGGACAGGAGCAGCAGGGGCTGCTTTCTCCTCTTTCTCCTCAACAGAAACTCTACCCAACTCCCTTAAACGCCTTATTTTTTCTTCAATATCTTCCGCCACGGTCAGCACCACCGGATAATATTTAACTTCTCTTAAACTAAGAGTCCTAGTAAATATTTTAGGCTTCATCCCTTATTTACCTTTTGGTGGTGGATGGTGGAAAAGCTAATAATAAAAGCTGTAGAGATTAAAGGAAGGTGCCCGGTATTCAAGGTCGGGGATAAGGTAGTTATAGAAGGACCAAAAGTCAACTTAAAAGAGACTGATGCAATCTGCACCCATGCATTTGCGTCTTTCCTCCCCTACATAGTGGCACTGCGAAAAGGAATTAAGGCTTCAGAGATAGGACTTGGGAAAGGAGAAAAAGCCTATGTGCAGTGCCTCGACCCCGGACCCCCGTACACGGATGGAGGAACGGTAATATTTGAAATAACGGTGATACGGAATGAAGCAGAAGAAAGCATGGAGAGTAGTGAGAGAAGCGATTAAAGAGGGAGACATTATAGTAGAGGTAGTTGATGCAAGAGACCCAATTGGAACGAGAAACCTAAAAGTAGAACGCCTTGTCCAAGAAGAAGGAAAAAGGCTTCTCATAGTGATGAATAAAGCCGATTTAGTCCCAAAGGAGTGGGCTGAAGAGTACAAGAGGAAACATAAGGATATCCCAATAGTGTTCATCAGTGCTAGGGAGAGAAAGGGAACTGGGATGCTAAGAAAGGAGATAAAGAAGCTCGCAAAAGAACTCTTCGAAGAAGGCAAAGAGAAAGTGAAGGTTGTTCTAGTGGGTTATCCCAACGTTGGAAAGAGCACAATAATAAACGTGCTGAAAGGTAAGCATGCTGTTGGAACGGCACCAATACCGGGATATACAAAAGGAAAGCAACTTATTAAGCTTTCAAAAAAGATATGGTTAGTTGATTCCCCGGGAGTTGTTCCGATAGATGATTTTGACGAGCTCGTTATTAGAGGGGGCTTTCCGGCGGATAAGATTGAAGATCCCGTTAAACCGGCATTAAAGCTTATAAAAAGAATTTTAGAAACCAGAAAAGAAGCAATTACCGAAAAGTATGGGGTAGAGGAGTTTGAAAATGAAGAGCAAATTCTTGAAGCTATCGGCAGAAAGAAAGGTCTTCTAGGGAAGGGAGGCAAAGTTAATCTGGAAGAGGCCGCCCGTTATTTCCTAAGGGAATGGCAAACCGGAAGATTCACCCTTTTTGGAAGAGAGGAAGAAAAAAAAGAGTTTTTCATTCGGGATTTCGAAGAAATTCTCGACGAAATCGAGAAGGAACACCTCTTAGACCCCAGAAGAATACTCTGGAAATATGGAGAAAAGCTAACCCTTGATAACAAGAAGAGGGTCGGATTTAGAGAAATTGAGGGATTTACAGTGGGAATAGCAACAGGATTTAAAAAGTGCGACTCTGCAATAAAATTCCTTGAAGAAATAACCAAAAAGAAGGTCATCGCAAGCGAATGCTTCGGGGGAAAATGGAAGGGCGTAATAGCAATTCTGGAGTGATTGAGATGAAGTTTATATTAACAACATCACAGGGAATTGAAGATTTAGCAAAAAGAGAAGTTGAGATGCTCATTGAAAAGGCTGGACTAAAGGGAAAAGCAGAAGAGAAGCCCTTTGGGGTTGAGGGAAGAATAACAGCAGAGATTGAGAAAGGATATTATTTTGATGAAAAAGGGAAGAAGAGGGAGTTTGAAATAGCCTCCTTTTTGAACGAAAACTCCAGACTTCTGCACAGGGTTATTCTCCACATATCTTCAACAAGGCTAACCAGCTTAGAAAAAGAAAATGCCCTCCAAGGGATTTATGATTTTGTGTTCAACTCCCCTATTGAAAAATATGTAAAGGTAACCGAAAGCTTTGCAGTTAGGAGTTTTAGAAAGGGAGATCACGAGTTTACAAGCATTGATATAGCAAAAACTGTTGGAAGTGCCATCTACGATAAACTTTCACAGTTTGGAATGCCGAGGGTAAACCTCGATCATCCTTCAGTGATTTTCAGAGCAGAGGTCATTGACGATGTCTTCTTCCTTGGGGTAGACACCACCGGCGATAGCTCACTCCACAAAAGGCCTTGGCGCGTTTACGACCATCCGGCCCATCTAAAGGCAAGTATAGCAAACGCGATGATAGAGCTTGCAGAGCTTGATGGCGGAAGTGTTGTAGACCCGATGTGTGGAAGCGGGACAATGTTAATCGAGCTCGCTTTGAGAGAGTACAAGGGAAGAATCACCGGTATTGAGAAGTATAAAAAGCATTTAAACGGTGCAAAAATGAACGCTTTAGCGGCTGGAGTGCTTGATAAGATTGAGTTTATTCATGGAGATGCCACGAAGCTCTCTCAATACATCGAAAGTGTTGATTTTGCCATAAGCAACCTCCCCTACGGGCTGAAGATAGGAAGAAAGAGCAGGATACCAGAGCTTTATATGAAGTTTTTTAGTGAGCTCTCAAAAGTCCTTGAAAAGAGGGGGGTTTTCATAACAACCGAAAAAAAGGCGATAGAGAAGGCATTTGAGGAAAATGGATTTACAATTATCCATCACCGTTTAGTTGGGCACGGCGGCTTGATAGTTCACCTATATGTTATTAAATAGATCTCAGTAGTCTATATATCTATATAGTTTTTAGACAATACTATATTTTATTGCGACAATCTTTATATTATCTAAGGCTTCTCCCTTTAACGGGTGAAGCAAATGAGACGAATATTAGCAACTCTCTTGGTTTTAGTAATAGCAGTTTCTTTATTCGCCAGCGGATGTATAAGCTCAAATGGGCAGGATCAAACCCCAACTCAAAGCAACTCCAACCCCGAAAAAAGCCTTGTGACAATACGCACAACTGGGGCAACATTTCCCCAATATCAAGTTCAGAAGTGGATCGAGGCCTACATGAAGACTAACCCCAATGTAAAGATCGAATATGAAGGTGGCGGAAGCGGTCACGGACAAGATGCTTTCCTTAAGGGTATAACACATATTGGAAGAACTGATCCGCCGGTTAAGGAATCAACTTGGAAGAAGTTCCTTGAAACTGGCGATCAACCCTTGCAATTCCCATGGATAGTGGGGGCAGTTGTGATTGCTTATAACGTGCCCGGTGTTGATGAACTTAAACTCGATGGTGAAACCCTTGCAAAGATATTCATGGGCGAAATAGAGTACTGGGATGATCCAGCAATAAAGTCCCTGAACCCCAACGTACAGCTCCCCAACAAGAAGATAATTGTCATTCATAGAAGTGATTCAAGTGGGACCACCGCCGTGTTCACTACCTACCTAACCCTCGTAAGTAAGGAATGGGCCGAGAAAGTTGGAGCTGGAAAGACTGTTGACTGGCCAGTTGATAAGCTCGGAAGGGGAATTGGTGGAAAAGGTAATCCTGGAGTTGTTCAAGCCCTAAAGAGCACGGAATATAGCATAGCTTATACTGAGCTCTCCTTCGCTATAGAAGAGAACCTTAAAGTTGTAGCACTTAAAAACAAAGCTGGAAACTTCGTAAAACCAACCGATGAAACCATAAAAGCAGCAGTGGCAGCAGTTAAGTCTTTTATCCCCGATCCTACGGAGGGATACAAAGAAGACCCTGCTCAGCTCATGAATGCTCCTGGAGAGAATGCCTACCCAATAATAGCATTTACTCACGCTCTCGTCTGGCAGAACAAAGGTGGAAAGCACTACACCAAGGAAGAAGCTGAAGCAATAAAAGACTTTTTGAGATGGGTTCTTACTGAAGGCCAAAAGCCCGAGAACATTGCCCCAGGTTATGTAGGCCTTCCACCGGAAGTTGCTCAGATCGGCTTAAAGGCAATTGAGATGATCCAAACCGGCTGATTCCTTTTCCTTTTTTGGTGATATCAATGAGAGTGGGAGTAAACACATACATTGTGCAGGAGATAAGTGGAAAAGGATTTCCCATTGACGAGCTCAAAGTCGAAGTCTTAGAGCTTAACTTCGATGACACACCAGTATTAACCAAAAAAGGCATCAATTGGGAAATTTTAAAGAAGTTATCTGGTCTTGACGTAGAATTCACCCTCCATGCACCCACAGTGGATGGAAAGAACATTAATATTGACTTAGGACGCTACAGTAGAATGAATATTATAACAATGAAGAATGTCTTCAAAGTAGCCAACAGACTTAATGCAAAAATTGTTGTTTTACATGGAGGTAACATAAAAGAAAGCTACCACCGGGCGTTTATTAATACGCGGAAACAGATAATGGAAATAGCAAGCATGGCGGAGGATTACGACGTTAGGTTGCTTATTGAAAACCTTACCGATGTAAGCATTGGAACATTTCCACATGAACTGCTTTCTCTTATGGGGAACAATGTCTCGATGTGTTTAGATATAGGCCATGCCTTTCTCACAGCAATAAAGTGGGGCCTTCCTCTCGATGAGTTTATTTTACTGTCTCCATACGTAGAAGAGCTTCACGTTCATGACAACCACGGCAACTTTGATGAACACCTACTCCCGGGAGAGGGAATGATTGGATGGAATTATGTTGAGAAGTTTATTAAAAGTACACGCCCAAAATACCTAATTCTTGAAATTAAGCAGTTCTCCAGCATGGAGGCTGTTATCAATGCAATTCAGCGGGTTAAGAAAAATATAAGGGGGTGATCCAATGAGAATGGATGGATTCAAAGCAATTGCAATAGTGGCAGTTTTTGTTGTGTTTGCTGTTTTTGCAGGGATGCTTGTTATTTACTTCACAAACGCAGTTCCTGCATTTCACAGATTTGGTATAGATGTCTATCTCAAAAATATCTGGAATGCTGCTGAAGAGCCCTCAAGAGAAGCATATGGAATAGCTGCGGCCATATGGGGGAGTTTTTACACATCGCTAATTGCTGTGTTAATAGCATTGCCTCTCTCAATATCATACTCAATTTTTGTCGTCGACTATGCGCCAAAGCGATTGAAAAATGTCATAATTATACTCTCAGACGTTATGGCAGGACTACCAACTATAATTTACGGTATATGGGGAGCTTTTGTGTTGGTTCCTCTTTTGAGAGATTATGTTATGCAGTTCCTTTATGATCATCTTTCATTTATACCACTCTTCTCTTATCCCCCAATTACCGGCTACAGCTATCTTTCAGCAGGTATCCTTCTTGCCATCATGGTTACTCCTTTTGCATCTGCCATAATCAGAGAGGCTTATGAGATGATACCTTATACCTACCGGGAAGCCGCTTATGCGCTTGGGGCAACAAAATATGAAGCCACAAAACTTTTAATAGGCTACATAAAGCCTGCCATTCTTTCTGGCTTTATTCTCGCCTTTGGAAGAGCCATTGGAGAAACGGTAGCAGTTTCTCTTGTAATAGGCAATACGTTTAATCTAACTTGGAAGCTCTTCGCACCAGGATATACAATTTCGTCCTTAATAGCTAACCAGTTTGGAAACGCATTCATCTATGAGTATATGACTCCAGTTCTTTATGCCGCCGGACTCGCCCTCTTCATCATAGGTCTCGGAATCAACATTATCGGATTAAGATTCATAAGGAGGTGGGAGGAGAATGTCAAGCTCTAAAGTGAGAAAACAGAAAGAGAGGATTTTCTTAATAGGAATAGGAAGCCTCACATTCCTCGCACTACTTCCTCTCTTTCACATAATAGCTACAGTCTTTAGGAATGGATTACCTGTTATTATCAAGGAGGGTCTAAACTTCCTTACTGGAACATTTTCTAATGGTGGGATTGGGCCAGCGATTATAGGAACATTCACACTAACATTCCTCGCTTCCCTGTTGGGACTTCCAATAGCCTTTCTGGTTGGCCTCTATGCCTATGAATTCCCAAGAAGCACAATAGGTAGATGGACAAAGATGCTCCTCCAGATAATGATTGAGTTTCCAACAATATTAGTTGGAGTTTTCGTTATGCAGGTTCTTGTCGTACCAATGGGAACTTACTCGGCATTTGCTGGTGCCTTGGCCTTAGCAATAATTTTAATGCCCTATGTTGCTATCTATACTCACGAAGCGATGCGTGAGATTCCTTTCACTTATCGTGAAGCAGGATACTCTCTCGGGCTCACAAGAATCAAGGTACTCCTCAAGATTCTGGCACCAATGGCAAAGCGTGGAATTTTTACAGGGGTTCTAATAGGTGTTGCCAAAGTCGCAGGAGAGACTGCGCCATTACTATTCACTGCGGGTGGCCTCTATGAGAGTTATCCATCCTCAGTAACCAAGCCCATTGGCTCAATATCTCTCCTCATATACCAGCTTGTTCAGAGTCCAAGTCCAGCAGATCATGAAATGGCCTGGGGAGCCTCTTTAATCCTGCTTATTGTTTTCCTTGGAATATTCATCCCAATAAGACTTAGCTTAAAGGAGGTGAAACTATGAGGTTTGCTATAGAAACGGTTAACCTTCATATCTACTATGGCCCTAACCATGTGATAAAGGGAGTAAATCTCCAAATTCCAGAGAAGGGTGTTTTTGCCCTAATGGGTCCCAGTGGATGTGGAAAATCAACTATGCTGAGAACATTCAATAGGCTTATAGAACTTAACGAAGAGGCTAGGATTGAGGGAGAAGTGAAGCTCTTCGGGAAGAATATTTATTCCTCTGATGTCGATCCTATAGAGGTCAGAAAGCAGGTTGGTATGGTATTTCAGTATCCAAATCCATTTCCCCACCTCACTATATATGATAACGTTGCAATAGGGTTGAAACTAAATAGGCTTGTATCCTCAAAAGAAGAGATGGATAAGAGAGTGGAATGGGCTCTAAAGAAAGCCGCACTTTGGGATGAAGTAAAAGACAGACTAAAGGATTATCCTTCAAGCCTTTCTGGAGGACAAAGGCAGAGATTGGTAATAGCAAGGGCATTAGCTATGAAACCAAAAATACTTCTAATGGATGAACCTACTGCCAACATTGATCCAGTGGGAACATCAAAGATAGAAGAACTGCTTTTTGAACTCAGAAAAGATTATACAATCGTTTTAGTTACACATTCACCCGCTCAAGCTGCTAGAATTAGTAATTACGTAGGGTTCTTGTATTTGGGTGAATTGATAGAAGTAGGACCAACAAGGAAGGTGTTTGAAAACCCAGAGCATGAGCTAACTGAGCAGTATGTTACGGGGGTGTTGGGATGAGAAAGCTCTTAGAGTTGGGGCTAAAACAGATGGAAAAACTTCTTCAAGAAATGGGAGAAACAACAATAGAATGTGCCAATTCTATTGAGAAAATTTTAGATGGAGAATGGGACAACATAGAAGACAAATCAAGCAAGTTACACATTTTGAGAGAAGAAATAATAGATATAGCCACAGAGCTTCTCGTACGATACCAACCGGTGGCTTCTGATCTTAGGTACATACAGGCATCTATAGATGTAAGTTACGACCTTTACAGAATTTCAAGATATGCAATGGAGATAGAGAGGACAATAAAAATAACAAATCCTAATTGTGAGTTCCGAGATGTTAAGAATGCTCTCAAAACCGTTAATGAGATGATTAAAACAGCCGTGGAAGCGTTTTTGTCCAAAGATGAGCTCTTGGTAGGAAAGCTCATAGAGATGGATACAAAAATAGACAGAATGTACATAGACTCAATAAAGGCACTAAAGGAACAACCAGATCTTTGCAAAGCAGTTGAGGCTCTGATAATCAGGCACTTAGAAAGAATAAGTGACCACGCCAAATATATTGGTGGGGCAACTATCTATGTAAAAAATGGAAAGAGGATTTAATTTACTCTTTTTATTTTAACTAACACAGAATACTTCTCTCAGCAAGCACCTCCTCCCTCAAAGTTCCAATTCCCTCTATCCACGCCTCAACAACATCGCCATGTCTCAGAGGTCCAACGCCTTCAGGGGTTCCAGTTGCAATTATATCGCCTTTCTCAAGGGTCATTATACTTGAAACGTACTCTATTATCTCATCTATCTTGAATATCATCTTGCTCGTCCTTGAGAGCTGCCTTATTTCGCCGTTAACCTTGAGGCCAATTTCAAGGTCGTCAACGTTTATTTCCCTCTTATCAACTATTCTTGGCCCTATAGGCGCAAATGTATCAAATCCCTTTGCCACAGTCCATGGAAGACCTTTTTTCTTTGCTTCCCACTGGAGATCTCGGGCGGTTATATCCATTAAGATGGTATAGCCAAGAACGTAGTCCATGGCTTTCGCCTTTGGAATGTTCTTACCTCTCTTTCCAATTATCACAGCAAGCTCTACTTCGTGATCAACGTGATTACTCTTTCTCGGCAAGATTATCGTTTGACCGGGCCCTATAAGTGCGGAAGGAGGTTTTAAGAAGATTACCGGTTCTTCGGGAACTTCGTGCCCAAGTTCCCTTGCATGTTCAGCGTAATTTCTTCCAAGACAGATTATTTTGCTCGGCTTAACCTCGTAAAAGCCATCTCTAAAGGGTAAACGAATCATGTGATCACCAAGTAAAATTACAATTTTGGAGCTTATAAACTCTGAGGATATAGAACGCTAACCAAAAATTTGAAGAATTGGGAGCTATCTCCTCAAAGGCTCCGGAATGGCTTTGTCCCATTGCTCTCTTGCCAGTTCTCCAGTGTACTTGAACTTCTCAACAAGCTTTTTAGCCTCTTCCCTCTTCTTCTGGTGTTCTCTCAAGAAGTTTTGGACCTTTTCTATGAGATAGCGCTTGCATTGGCCGCATAAGAGTTCTCCATTCTTGCATGCGTGATATCTCTCAACTAGGGCTTTGTCATCAGGTTCAAAGAATATTTCGAGCCATTTGAACACAACACACTTATCCGGCTCTCCCCCAAGCTCCCTCTGCTCCTTTGCTGTAGCTCTTCCTCCTGTGAGTGCGTATTTCCATATTTTTCTACCAGCTTCTTCAGGATCATCTGTTAGGTAAATAGCAGTTTCTGGCTTTGAGGCGCTCATTTTACCTCCAAGACCCATCAAACCTGGAACGAACTTTGAGTGCAAGGCAGCTGCTTTGTAATATCCCAAACTCTCGGCAAAATCCCTCTGTATTCTCCAGTAGGGATCTTGGTCTATAGCTGCAGGAATAAGGGAACGTTTTTTCTCAAAGAAAGTAGGCGCAGCTTGGATTGCCGGGTAGAATATCATTCCGATTTTGCTCTGATCGTTAAACCCAAAAACGGCTTTTGCCATTGAATAGGTGACTTTCTTTGCTATTGGAATCGCCATCTCGTAGATTTTGGTGAACTCACTATCCTGAAAGATGAACGTCTTATCCGGGTCAAAGCCTACTGCAATTATGTCGAGGATGTTTTCATATGCCCACCTTTTGGTGTCGTCGAAGGTTAAATTTGGTTTGAAGAGGAACTTTTCATCATCCGTTATTTGAATATACAGGTTAACTCCAAAATTCTCCTGGAGCCATTTTGTCGCAAAGAACGGAATTATATGGCCTATATGCATTGGCCCGCTGGGCCCTCTTCCGGTGTAAAGGAAAAAGCCTCTGCCCTCTTCGTAGTCTTTAAGAACCAAGTCATAGTCCCTATGGGAGAAGAAAAACTTCCTCTTAAAGTACATTGGAAGCTCGCTTTTGGTAAGTTCTTTGGTCTTTTCAAGCAACTCTTCGGTAAGTGGCGTCGTTCCGAATTCCTTGATAAGCTTGTCGTAGTCTACTACACCCTTCACTTCCCATGGAGTTACTTCAAATTCCATCCAGAACACCTCCAAAGATTAAACTAGCCAAAAAAGGACTAAAGTTACTGTCACCAAAGCCAAAAGCAATCACCGTGCATGGTTTAAAAGTGGAAAATAAAAATATAAAGTTTTCCATGCGGTTCACGATACCGTCAGGACAAGACCTATTTTTCTGTACTGAATTTGGTGAACATCTCGGTGATGCTACTAAATTGCTTCAGGAGATGGTGTCACAATTATCCTCTACAATTACAATATTCAGTAAATCTTCTGATGTTCCCTCTTCCCAAGTAGAAAAAGATTTTTAGAAAGTTTTAGTAGGTCACTTGAGTTTCTTTTTTTCGCCTCTTCAAGGAGCTCAAAGGCCAAAAATTTCAGAAGCCTTCCTAGTTTGTAAGGGGTTGTATCCTTAAAAAACTCCCTTAGAAACTTTTCATCAATCCCGTCAATTAGCAAAATTGAATATGCAATGCTTAATTTGAGTGCCGGGTTAAAGATTCTAAAGGCGTATTTCTTTGCTTTCTCAATGTCGTTTCTCTTTAAATAAAATTTTACAAGCTCAGCTGCTAAATAGTCTGCACATTCTAGTCTCTCTAAAATCTCCTTTGCTTTTTCGATATCCCCACGATCAATGTAAGTTATACCAATTTCCTCTAAAAGGTAAGAAGCACAAGCATCTTCAACTCCTTTAGCAAGTTTTTCTGCCTCATGAAGTTGGCCAGTAAGAATTAGCCTCTCAATGTAATTGGAAATGTGCTTTAAATCTTGATCTTCTTTTTTCTTTAATTTAGCTTTCTTGCGTTTTTTAAAATTCTCAAAGACAAAAATTTGTAATTTTGTCTCCCCCTTTATTCTATGTATCTCTGTACCAATAAAAAACCTTCCGTCTTTATACCTAATATTCCCAGGGAGAGGCATTAAATATTGAAGCTCCTCCTCCCCAAGATTAAATTCGCTTAATTTAACTTCTTTTGCACTACTCTCCATTATTGCTTTCGCAAGTGCGTTGCTTATTCCTCTAAACGCTTTTTTTCTAAAGTAATCGTTATTTATTAACTTTGCAGCTTCTACTGCCTCTTTAAACTTCCTTACCTTTGCAAGTTCGTATGAAAGAAACAACAGAGTCTCACTTTTTAATGTCTCTATTTCTATTTTCTTTGCAATTTTTATGGCTCTTTTAGGATCCTTGATAACAAGGCTCTCAGCAACCCATTTGAATGCGTATCCCCTCCAGTAGGGGTCAGATATCTGCTCTGCAAGAGCATGGGCTTCTTCTATTTGCTTATGAGCCAGTAACTTTCTGATTTGTAGGAGTACCTCCTTCATAAAACTCTCCTCAAGAATATATAAGGTTAAAAACGTTAAAAAGTTTACATAATCTCCCAGAGATACTGCCCATATTTAACCAAGGCATATACTGCGTCAACACCATCCTCAACGGTTTCAAAAACCGGCACTCCCGTTTTTTCTATCCTTCTTGCCATCTTCTCCGGGAACTCACCACCGGGGGCAATAAAGACTATTGGCTTACCATACTTCTGCATTTCACCAACTTTTTCCACGATGCCTTCATCCAAAGCCGGGCTCTGGAAGAGTGCTATTACAACGAGAACATCAACGTTCTCATCCTCCAAAGCATAGCGCATGGCAATTTCATACCTGCTAGAGGGGGCATCCCCAATTATGTCAATGGGATTCTTGTAGCTCATATGCTCAGGGAGTTTCCCTTCCTCTATTGCCCTGGCGAATTTTTCTTTGGTCTCTTCGCTAAGCTCGGCCATTTTTAATCCTGCCTCAAGAACTCCATCACTCATCATTACCCCAGCTCCGCCACCGTTTGTAACTATTGCAATCCTATCCCCCTTTGCTGGCTTCTGCATTGCTAGTGCCTTTGCGTAGTTAAACAGTTGCCTCATGCTCCTCGCTTCTAAAACGCCAGTCTGCTCAAAAGCGGCTTTATAAATGGCATAGCTTCCCGCCAAGCTTCCGGTATGGGATGCTGCGGCTTTGGCTCCGGCTTCCGTTCTCCCGCTCTTAAGAATCACAACGGGCTTCTTTTTTGTTGCATCTCTAGCAGCTTTTAGGAACTTCCGGCCATCCTTAACTCCCTCAAGATACGCCGTAATGACCTTAGTGGCATCATCATCCTTCAAATACTCCATGAAGTCGCTCTCATCAAGGTCTGCCATATTTCCTAGGCTTATGAATTTACTCATTCCTACCTCATGCCTCGCAGCCCAGTCGAGAATAGCGGCTCCAAAGGCACCACTCTGGCTCATGAACGCTATTCCACCAAATCCTGGTCTAGCCTGCCGCTCCGGAGGATTAAAAGTACAATCGAACCCATTTTCAATGTTTGTAATTCCTAGACAGTTTGGCCCAACAACTCTTATGCCCCATCTTCTTGCCACTTCAACGAGCTTCTCCTCAAGTTCTACATTTCCGGCTTCTTTAAAGCCTGCAGAAATAACAACGGCTCCTTTTACTCCCTTTTGACCACATTCCTCAAGCACCTGAGGCACGAACTTTCCAGGAATCGCTATAACAGCTACATCAACTTCTTCGGGTATCTCCAAAACGCTCTTATACGCTTTAAGCCCCATGACTTCGGTTTCTTTAACGTTTACTGGATAAATCTTGCCCTTGAAACCAAAGTTTATGAGGTTTTTCATTATAGCGTTCCCAATTTTTCCCTCTTTGTTCGATGCTCCAATGACAGCGACACTTTTTGGATAGAACAGGAAGTCCAAATTCATACCATCCCCTCCACAATAATGATCATGCTTGTTGTTCGATGTGGGGATTTTACATTTATAAAATTTTCCAGGTTTAGGGAAAAGGTTATATGCTGGAACGCTTAAATTTTTGTTAGAACGTTAAAATTGGTGGGAGCGATGAAAAAGAAGGTTAAACTAATCACAGACCCAGAAGTAATAAAGTTAATGCTAGAAGATACGAGAAGGCAGATATTGAGATTGCTCAGAAACAGGGAGATGACGATTTCACAGCTTAGTGAAATTCTTGGAAAAACACCACAGACAATCTATCACCACATCGAAAAGCTAAAGGAAGCCGGTCTAGTGGAGGTAAAAAGAACCGAAATGAAAGGAAACTTGGTGGAAAAATACTACGGAAGGACTGCGGATGTATTTTACATAAACCTCTACCTCGGAGATGAGGAGCTTAGGTATCTGGCCAGATCAAGGTTAAAGACAAAGCTCGATGTTTTCAAAGCCCTCGGGTATGAGTTCGATGAGGAGGAACTCTTAAACATAATGGACAAACTCTTGGAGAAGGAGCATTCGTACACAGCGAAAATTTCTGCAGAAATAGAGGAAAAGGAAGAAGCTCTCAAGGAATTTTCAAATGAGGACATAATCCATGCCATTGATTGGCTTACCATGGCAGAGCTTGGAAGGGATGAGGAGGCAATAGAGCTCTTGAGAAAGCTTGGAGAAATACTTAAAAAGGAGTAAATTCAAATGGAAACGGGATAGAAAATGGCAAAAGGCATTAGACTTCTCGTGTTAGATGTGCTTAAACCTCACCAGCCCATGGTTACTGAACTGGCTTTGGGGTTGAGTGAGCTGAAGGGAGTAGATGGTGTTAATATTACCCTCGTGGAGATAGATAAAGAAACGGAAAACGTAAAGATAACCATCGTCGGAGATAATTTGGATTATGAAGAGATTGTAAGAACTATAGAAGAGTTTGGTGGGGTCGTGCACAGCATTGATATGGTTGCTGCAGGAAAGAAGATTATTGAGGAAAGCGAGACCCCCCAAGATAGGCTAGAAGAATTTTAAGAGTAGAGGATTTATGAAAGAGGTACTGATTGTTACTGATCCCGAGAAAATTAAGCTACTAGGGGATAGAACAAGGCTTGAGATAGTTAACCTTCTTAGAGAACGCCCCATGTCTGTTTCCGAACTTAGTGTTATGCTAAAAAAGAGCCCCTCAACGATATATCGACACATAAACCTTCTTGAAAAAGCGGGATTTGTAGAAGAAGTTGGGAGAGATGGAAACGAAACCCTTTATCGAAGAAGTGCAAGGATATTTTTGATTGCACCTTATCAAGAAGGAGAGATAACAACACCAACAATGAAGGCCATCCATCGTCAGGAGGCAGAAACGCTCTATAATCTATTCAAGAATGCCGGATTTGAGATTGACGATAAAAAGATTTTCATAGAGGTTCTTGAAAGATTCCTGACAACAACAGAGAGGCTTTCAAGAGATTTAATCAAGCGACTGGAGGGTTTTGATCTAAACCCAATAGAATTCATCCACCTCATGAACCTTCTAGTATTGATAAATTCCCCAAAGCTTCAAGAGGAAGCAAAAGAATTAAGAAAACTCCTAAAATTGGAGGATTAGAATTCAAGAACCCATTTGATAGCAAATGGAACTTTTTTAGCCACGTCCAAAGCGGTGAAGTTTTCTCCCATTTCATCTTTTACCGTATCCCCTGCAAGACCATTGAGAAAAGCACCAACACTCGCCGCTCTTAAAGGCTCGTTGCCCAGTGCGAGCAAAGCCCCAACTATTCCAGCGAGCACATCTCCAGTTCCTCCAGTCGTCATGCCCCTGTTTCCGGTTTTATTGTACTTCCAGATTTTGCCATCGCTTATTATATCGTAAACCCCTTTGAGCAAGATAGTGCCACCCACTGCATTGGCTTTTTCCATTACAAGCTTTGCTTTCTCTTCAAGGCTCCCTTCGGGCTTTTCTCCAAACAGTATCCTGAATTCACCAGCGTGAGGCGTCAAGACGAATTTCTTACCCTTAAGAACGTCCAAATCCTCGGCTACAGCCTTTAGGGCGTCTGCATCTATCACGACCGGTTTCTCACACCAGCGGAGGAACTCAACTACGAAGTCCTTCGTCTCTGCTTTTTCCCCAATTCCTGGGCCTAAGATAACTGCATCAACACCATTAGCAATCGTCAGAACGTCCTCAACGTCTTCCTTTGTGAAGTTTTTGCCATCAAAGGGGCGCAAAATTATGTTGGGATCATTTATTCTTCTGGCGGAGTATTCAGGCATTGCTAAATACACCAGGTCCACTATGTAACTTGCAACTTTTGCTGCCAAATATGGGGCTCCAAAGTAGTCCTCGCTTCCCCCAATTACAAGGAGTTTCCCGTTCTGCCCCTTGTGCTCGCCTTTCTTTTGTAAGGCAAATTTTGCATCTCCCGGACCTACAAGATGATAAAGTTCTTTAGGATATCCAATCTTTGCTACAACCCTTTTAAAGTCCCTATATTCTTCTTTGTCCCATTGAAAAGTTACTGCAAAGTCGCACTTAACATGAACACCGCTTGGATAGCCGCTCGGCAGGTCAACGCTCACTATCTTTGCCTTTCCAGCGTACTCGTTTATCTTTTCAATGGCACTCCTTATTGGCTCTCTTGGCTCTCCTCTGGTTCCAGCACCAAGGAGTGCATCCACTATAACATCAAAACCTTCAAGGCTTAGCTCCTTTATCTGGCTCGAATCCTTGAGAACTTTGATTGTGATAAAATCGAGCTTTTTTAGGATTTCCCAGTTCTGCTTTGCCTCTTCACTTCTAATTTTTGCCTCATCTCCTATTAAGAAAAGCGTTACGTCGTTTTCAAAGCTGAGATGCCGAGCGGCAACGAATCCATCTCCCCCATTGTTACCAGTTCCAGAAAAGACTGCTATTTTTAAGCCCTTACCAAACTTCTCTTCTATAGCCCTTGCAACGCCAGCACCAGCATTCTCCATGAGCTGAAATGGAGATATACCAAGCCACTTGGCATTTATATCCCAGATGTAAACGTCCTCAATGCGCATGAGCACCACCAAGAAATATTGAATACAAAGAACAAAAAACTTACTCTAAAAAATCTCCCCGAGTTCTGTTATTGTTGCCACCCACAGCACATAGAGGACAACAAACAAGAGCAGATAGCTCAAGAAGATCCTCAACCTTTGGTTTCTTATTTTCTTAAGCCCAAAAATCTCAAAGCCAGCATAGGAGTGAACAAGGAGCAAAACGGTGAAGCCGTATCTTATGAGCCGATACGAATGAAGCGTTGGGGCATTCTGGTATGAGACTAAGCCAAAAGTAAATGTCGAGATGGTTCTAGGGCTTACAATCCCATATCCCGTGATAACAAGGATCAAAGAAAAAATAAAAAGCGGAACCGCCGTAAGTTCCACGATCCTGAATGTCCTCATGGCTTTTCACCGATATATGCATCATCCGGATAGCCTTCACTCTCGTAAGTTCCCAAGAAGTTGTAATCCACAACCTCTATTTTCACAAGGTACTTTATCCACTTGTACCCCCACATTCCAGGGGCTATAAGACGTGGTTCGATGGGTTTGTTGTTGAACTCATAGGCAATTATGAGCTCATCGTTTGTAAGTGCTTCCTCAAGGGTAAGATCGGTTGTGAACCCATCCCTTGCGTAGAATGCCACTTTTATTGCTCCATCTTTTACTCCTGCTTGCTCTAGAATATAAGACAACTTAACTCCCTTCCATAACCCTTGTTTTCTAGCCTTTCCAGGATAGGCAACGCAATAAAGCTCAGAAAAAACCGCTGTTTGCGGCATCTCCTTAAGTTGTGAGAGAGTTATGTTCATAGGCTTTTCAACTAATCCAGTAACTTCGATCACCCATTCCTCAGAAGCATTCAAAACTTCGGGGCTGGATGAGCTTACCTCTGAAAAATTTTCGGTTTTGGGAGAGGCAGTTGAAGAGGGAGTAGTATTAATGCTGTTCCATCTTGCCACTGTAAATACTACCAAAAAAGCAAGAAAAATTGCACTTATGAAGAGTTTTTTCTTCAAAGGGTCCACCGTTCTTTGATAAGGGAAAGAAAGTTATAATCTTAACTGGACATTATTGGGAAGTCGGAATTTGACCAATGCAACAGTGAAAAGGATATCCTCTACGCTCTGCCAAGAGAGCTGTGGACATGTTTTAAAACCAGTATAAACCCAACTAGTGCACTCAAATACCAAGGAAGAACGAAGAGTGTTAATCCCAGTGAAGTTCCGCTTAAAGCGGCATAAGGCAACTCAAAAACGAGTGCCATGATAAAATAAGCAAAGAGAAGTTTTACCGGAAAGAACCCCTTCCGCAGTATCATTATGAGATAAACTTCCAGAGCACCCATGAGGAGGATGTAGCCGGGGATGGTGAACCTCGGCAGGGGTAGCTTCATGAGAAGGGGAGCGTTGTAAAAGAGCACTATTCCAAGAGCATCCATCGCCGAGATAAACCGAAAAGCAAGCCGGAATATTAGTAAGAGGGTGAGGCAGGTTCTATCCAGATCCATGAGGTACACCTCCGGAGCTCTTTCCCAAAAACCAGAGAATTATACTCCCTCCAATCCCTATCAAAGGCAGAGAATAAAGAGCCTTGAAACCGATATTGATATCCAGCAAGAGAAGGAGAATAAAACATAGCAGAGAGACAGGGATTCCCTTATTTTCATTCAAGAAAAGTTCATAAACACTGTAAAAGGGAAGCACCGCAGAAACCAAGTATAGAACTGTCTGCCAGAGGGAAAGAGCCGTAAGGAGAGGAAAAATCACCCAGATAATCATAACATGGCAAAGGAGAAGTAAAGATAAAAGAATCTTTAAAGGGGTTCTCAGCTCCATGCAAAATACCACCATTTTAAATAAGCTTCAAAGCCCTCTCATAGTCCTTCTTAGAGTACAGCACCAGATAAACTTCCTTAACGCTTTTCGCCTCTTCCGAAAACTCCTTTACCGTCTCGGCAAAAGTTTTCACAACCTCTTCAAAGGGACACCCATAGATGCCAGCACTTATAGCCGGAAAGGCTATGCTCTTGACCCCCAACTCTTCCGCCTTCCTCAGCGCCCCGAGAATAGCCTTCTTGAGCTTTTCCTTCTTATCCTCATCCCATTTACCACCACAGTAAGGCCCAACGGTGTGGATGACGTACTTTATGCCGTACTGCTCCATTTTCATTGCTGGAGTTACAACAACTTCCCCATGCTCGATCCAGTCCCTTCCAATCTGTTCTTTCATGGCTTCTTTGCTTATTCTTATGTATTCTCTAACATCCCCAGCAGCCGCTTTTGCTATTGCGTAAGCAACTCCCCCACCATGTTCAAGATATTTGTTCGCAGCATTGACGATTGCCTCAGCCGGAAAGCGGGTTATATCTCCCTGAGCAACTTTAAATGTGAGAAACCCAAAATTCAGCTCCATAATGCCCACCGCATAAAAATACGCACCAAAAAGATAAAAGGTTAGCGAAGCTCATCAACTATCTTCTGAACCTTATCCAAAACTTTTTCCTCATCAATGGTCAAAACTTCTCCGTCGAGCATGACTATTTCCCCGTTTATTATGGTTGTCTCAACATCGTTCCCATTGGCGGAATACACTATATGGGAAATTACGTTGGTTATCGGCCTTAGGTGAGGCTTATTAAAATCAATAACGACGATATCTGCAAGTGCCCCTTCCTTTATGGATCCAGCACCCAAATTGAGGCCTTTCGCTCCGTTTTGGGTAGCCATCTTAAAAACTGTTCTTGCATCGGCAAGGGTTGGATTTAGATTGTGAACCTTGTGAAGGAGAGAAACTAGTTTCATCTCCTCTATCATGTCCAAGTTGTTGTTGCTTGCAGCTCCATCCGTGCCCAGCGCTATGTTAACTCCAGCTCTAAGGAGTTGCTCCAAGGGCATTACCCCACTGCCAAGCTTCATGTTGCTTGCAGGATTATGAACTATCGTAACTTTCCTTTTGGCTAGAATTTCAATCTCCTTGTCGGTTAGCCACACTCCATGGGCCGCTATGATATCGCTTTTCAAGAAACCTAACTCGTCCAAAAACTCTACCGGAGTTTTACCGTATTTTTCCTTTATCTGCTTTACCTCATCTCTTGTCTCGTTTATGTGTATCGTTATCATCCTTCCGGTTTCATCGGCTTTTTCCCTGACCCATTTCAAAAGCTCTGGAGAGCACGTGTAAGGGGCATGGGGCCCAAAGAGGAACTCTATCCTTGGAGAGCCCATCTTTTCGATAAACTCCAAGAGTTTGAGAGTTTCTCGGATCTCAACGTTTCTCTTCTCCTCATCCCCAAGATCCACCATGCCGTAGCTCAGATAAGCTCTTATTCCAGCCTCCTCAGAGGCCTTTGCAACCCCTTCCATGTGGAAATACATGTCAACAAAAGCTGTTGTTCCACTCTTTATCATCTCAATGATTCCAAGGAGGGCGCCCCAGTATATGTGTTCCGGCTTAAGTTTTCTTTCCATTGGCCAGACGTAGTTTTGAAGCCATTCCATAAGGGGCAGGTCATCGGCAAGACCCCTCAGGAGAACCATTGGGGAGTGAGTGTGAGCGTTCACAAATCCGGGAGAAATAACTCTTCCTTTAGCGTCAATCACAACATCCGCTCCGAGATTGAGGTTTTTCCCAACTTTGGAAATTCTGTTCCCTTCAATGTAAACATCGGCCTTGATAACGTCAAGGTTCTCACCATAGATCACATAGCCATTTTTTATGAGAATGCTCATGGAATCACCTGCAAAATGTAGAAGAGAGGATTAATAAAATTGTTGGATTCAAACGAACATCGTCTTGAGGACATCAGCACAGCCACACTTTCTCTCCTCTGGAATCTTTGGAATTCCTGCCTTTAAGAGCTTCCTAATTTTTTCATTGTTTTCCTGCATGACTTTGAGCACTTCTTGAGCATCCACTGGCTTCTCAGCCCAGACATCGTAGTCCGTAATTGCTGCAATGTTGACGTAGCACATTCCGAGCTCCCTAGCAAGATTTACCTCCGGCACAAGGGTCATTCCAATTATGTGAGCGAATTGTCTGAACATCATCGATTCCGCTCTCGTGGAGAACCTCGGGCCTTCAATACATACATAAGTTCCTTTTTCGTGCACTGGGATGTTTAGCTCTTTGGCAGTTTCGTAGAAGATCTTCCTCATCTCCGGGCAAAATGGATCGGCCATTGAAACATGGGCAACCCTTGGGCCGTTGTAGAAGGTGTAGTCCCTTTTTTTGGTGAAGTCTATAAATTGGTCGGTTATAACGATGTCTCCGGGCTTGTACTCTTCTCTAAGAGAACCAACCGCAGTAATTCCTATTATTCTCTCGACGCCAAGCTCCTTAAGTGCCCATATGTTTGCCCTATAGGGAACTTCATGTGGAGGGAACTCGTGGTTTTTCCCGTGCCTTGGGATGAAAGCAACCTCAACTCCCTCAATCTCCCCTATTTCCACTGGGGCTGATGGCCTGCCATAGGGAGTGTGCACCTTTATTGCTTCTCTTGGCTCAAATACCCCATAAACTCCGGAACCGCCAATAATTCCTATCTTCGGCATTGGCATCACCAGTGAAAGTTTTCAAGCTGGAAATATTTAAGTTTAGTGTGGCTTGGGTGTCAAAAGGAGAAAAAGTTATATTTTTGATCGCAAAGTTAACGCAAGGTGTACAATTTGATCAGCAGGGAAGAGTTGGAGTTTCTAATAAACCTGCTGGACAAATACCCGCTCGAAAGCATTAACAGCATAGCCAAAAAAGAAAACATCAGCTATGCAAAGCTCAAAAAGCTCTTTGACAAATATTACGGACCATCCAAAAGCGTCACTGTATCTGCCTCCATAAGCATAGCCAAACTCGGCCTCATGAGCTACGTGGCATTTCTATCGGTTCCAAGGGAGAACATAAAACTCACAATCACCAAAATGTACCGCAACCCCTTTATTCCCGTTGCAGTCCCGTTTTTCGGTTTTATAAATGGAGTCTCTACAGTAATGTATATCCCTCTAGAGCAGAGGGACAAAATAGACGAACTGCTGTCAAGGTATTCCCCAAATTATGAATACTACGAGGCATATGCTTATCCTCCAAGGAAAGTGGAGTTTGGGAAGTGGGAGTTTAGCTATGACTACGCCCTCTTGCTCGATATCTTAAAAAGAGATGCAAGAACACCGATGAAGGAAATAGAAGAAGCCTTAGGAAAAAAGAGACCAACAATAAGGTACATGATAAACAGGCTCAAGGAGCTAGGAATACTTAGAGGCTTTATGACGGTGGTAAATGAAGAAGCCTACAACAGGGGATTCTGTGGAATAGCAAGATCTCTCAACGAAGAATTTTTAGATAAGTTCAAAGAGCATGAGATAATGATCGGTGTAATAAAGCCTGCGGGCTATCTCATAGAATGGTACTTCTCAAGTGAAGAGGACATATACCAAAAAATTCTCGAATTTAGTAAGTACGTTGATAGGTTTGGCATATACTATTTCGACATGTTTGATTTCGGGATAAGAGGATTTTCGTTTTCCAAAGCAGTGAAAAAAGATGGAAAAGGATACCACTCTATTCTGGATTTTGATTAACTTTAATCCCCAAAAATTCACAGTATTCTATGCCATGGATATCTCCAGATGCTTGATATTCAAGCGCCCTGCAGTCGTGACATGTGTATTTAAAGGGGCACGAGCGACAGAGAGTTATATTATCTTTGGTAAGTGTCCAAAACTGATTCAGAACTTTTCTTCTAGGCAGGTACCAGAGTTTATCTTTTCTTATGTTGCCAACCACGAAATTCCTCAGCAAGGGGCAGGGAGTTATGTAACCATCTGCAGCTATAGCGATCGTACCAGCCAAGCAACTGTGGTACTTGTTTGGAGAGGAAGGCAAGAGCTTCTTAACCTCAAACAGGTTAAAATCAACGTTTTTTAGTGAGCCCGGAAAAAGAACATCCACATAAACTTCTCCAGGAAACTCAACTTTTTGCTGAAGAAGCTCAGTGTATTCCTTATACCTTGCCATTATCAGTGCTCCATGAGCCCATTTTAGATGTTCCAACTCCGAGAGAGTATCTTCCGAATACTCCATCTCCACTATCACCTTTAAGCCTTCCACCGGATCAAGGGCATCGATGTCTTCAATTCTAATCGTGGCAAAAACATCTCCAGAAAACTCTGCTAGGGCGTGCTTTGTAACTTCTATTAACTCTTCAACTTCGTCATAGTTAACCAAGTATATCTCCTGACCGCCCAGTCTTGTAAACTCTTTAACCACCCTTTCAATTTCTTCCATCCCTATTTTTTCGTCTCTCAAGATAAACCTGTTGTTTCCTATGCAGCCGAGAGAACGGGGAATACCATAAATCTCCGAGAATTTTCCTTTTCCACTGCCGAGGCTTAGAATAATCCTCTCCAGTTTTCCATTATGGGGTTTATAGCTCCACGGCGGCTTTGCCACACTTGCAATCTTTAATCTATTGACACTAAACTTCCAATGATCGCTACTATCCATGCCAACCACCGTGAAAGGGTCGCATTTATGGTTGATATACTTTTTCTATTCATATTTTATTAACCACTAAAAAAAGTAACACAAATCTGTACACTAACAACGGCAAAAGATTTAATAACATTTAATTACTAAATTGTTGTGGGAGGTGAGAGAATGCAAAAGCCGGTTGAGCTGATACTTCCAAAAATTGAAAGGCCCATTTTTATTGAAGGATACCCCGGGATTGGGCTTGTAGGGCATATAGCCGCTAATTTTATAGCAAAAGAACTCAACATGGAAATGATAGGCTACGTGGAGAGCCCGTTTTTACCACCAATGTCTCTAATTCTGGAAGGCAAACCAAATCCGCCGTTAAGATTCTACGGGAAGGACAACATTATCATTGCTGTTGCAGATATATACATTCCTCCAACCTTAGTAAACGAGATAGCAAAAGAAATCGTTGGCTACCTAAAAGAAAACAACGCTGAGAAGGTAATTTCACTTGGCGGCATGGGGATTGGCTTTTTCAAAGAACAAATGGAAGTCTGGGGCGTAGGTGGGAGTGAAGAGGAGAACAAGGATTTGGAAAAATTGGGGGTCAAGATACTGAAATACGGCTCCATAATGGGGATGAGCGGAAAGCTGTTGTGGGAAGCGAGTAAAGAAAGACTCAAAGCATATGCCCTTTTGGGAGAGACCTTCGGTGATAGACCTGATCCAAGGGCAGCGGCAAATGTAATTGAGATACTCAAAAACCTCGCCCCAATAGAGATTTCAACGGAGCCTTTACTCAAGGAAGCACAGATGATAGAGGAGCAGCTAAGAAAAATGCACGAACAAATGGAGTCCGCTAGAAGAAGGGCCGAAAAAGAATATGAAAGCGTTTATCTGTGAGGTGAGAGTATGGAACTCCTTGTACTTGGTGGGATAGCCCGGAGAACCCTTGATCAACTTTTAAGAAACCCTTATAGAACAGTAGAGGTGAGGAGTGCAAGAAACGTTATTGTTACTCGAAAATTAAAGCCAGGAGAAAGGGTATTCTTAACCTATGAAACCCCTCAAGACATAACCCGCGGAACAGAGGGGATAATAGCGGAAGTGTTAAAGATAGAAGAGATGGAACAGAGGATACCTTGGGAAGAGAGCGATGAGCGAGAAGTTACCGTGTGCAGAATACAGCTAAGGCTTGTGGGACTGGGGAAGGTAATTGAAGTTTCAAGCGAAGACAACGTAATGAAGGTAAAAGTTAGAGAAATGCTTCCACAGGAAATGGCAATGGGTTAGTCAAAAAGAGTTTTTTGCCTTCCCCTTTTGGATTTTCCCCTTTTTGGAGGGGTCAGCTTTCTAAACTCCAATCCTTCTTTTTCCAGAAGTTTTTTGGCACCGGAAGTTAGAGACGGAGCAACCAAAATGCCGCGCACTTTTTCATGCTCTTCCTTCATAGCCTCGACATATCTCTTTAGCTGGCTGACAGCATGTAAATCAGCCCTCCTGCGCTTGAGCTCAAGGATAACAATGTTTCCCTCTTTGTCCACTCCAAGAACGTCCACGATTCCATGCTTTATGGGCTTCTCCTTGAATAGCGGTTTAAAGCCGTCTTCAATAAGCGAAGGGTTCTCAAAGATTAGATCCGCCATTTCAGCTTCACTACCCGTTAATGCTAACTCCTCATAGTCTTCCGCCTGAAAATAGGATATAAGGTAAACATGGAGGAGTTCCACTTCAAGAATCTCCCGAGGCTTTCGCCGGATGCTCCTTAGGAATATCTTGTCTTCTTTTACTTCAAGCCCGACAGAGCTCCCAGGGGGTTGCCAATTGACAGGCTCTCGCTTTTCCTTTTGGTGAATTAAAAAGGAGCCATCAGGCTTTATTAATATAACTCTATCACCTGGGCCGAGTTCACTCTTGGCCCTCCCATCGTAAAAAACTCTACAATGGGCAAAAATATTTACTATAGCCTCTTTTGAAAGGGCCCGGTTGAAAATATTCACGATCTCTTCGTAAGTTGGGTTCAGCTTTGCCTCTACTTTCATGGATCCTCAAAGGAAATTTAAAAAAGGGTTTAAAAGGTTAAAGGGCTAATCCTCAATTCCTTTTTCAGTGATCCTAAACGCCGCTTCTCCTTCAGGTAGATGTGGGGAGTCTATAAGTCTTGCAACCCTCTTTCCAGCCTTTCCTTTCCTTAAATAAACTCTAACAGTGGCGGAGTGTGCTAAGATATGACCGCCTATTGGTCTTGTTGGATCGCCAAAGAATGCATCGGGTCTCGCTTGAACCTGGTTGGTAACGAATACTGCTATATCGTAAAGGTTGGCCAAACGATGGAGGTCAGCTAAGTGCTTGGCGAGCTTTTGTTGCCTCTCTGCTAATGTCCCCCTCCCCACGTATTCGGATCTAAAGTGTCCTGTGAGAGAATCCACGACAAGAAGTTTAACCGGCCTGTCGCTTGCAGCCTTTTGTTTAATGATTTCCTCCGCTTTTTCTACAAGGAGCATTTGATGGTTGGAGTTAAATGCCCTAGCAACGTAAATGTTCTTTAATACTTCCTCTGGATCCATACCCCTGTTTTCTGCTATTTGCTTTATTCTTTCTGGCCTAAATGTATTCTCGGTATCAATCCAAATCACACTCCCATTCAAGCCACCCTCTTCTGGGGGCTTTTGGACGAGAACAGCCAATGTATGGGCTAATTGAGTCTTTCCCGAGCCAAATTCTCCAAATACCTCTGAAATGGCTTGTGTTTCAATTCCACCGCCGAGAAGCTTATCCAAGGACTTGCTTCCGGTAGTAATCTTGCCCACAACAGCTCTCTTTTTTAAATACTCGTCGGCACGCATAAAGGTCCCGATATTGGCAGCTTCTCTCGCGGCTTGAATGATCTTTAGAGCAGCCCCTTCACTTATTCCAGCAAGCTCTTTTAGTTCCAAAGGAGATGCAACTGCTATTGCTTCCAAACTATCATAACCTGCCTCCCTAAGCTTTTCAGCAGTTGCAGGTCCAACTCCGGGGAGATCTTCCAAGCTTCTTATTTCCTTCTTTTTGGTTGCTTCTTTATTTGCTTCAATTGACAATTCTTCAAGATCGTCGAGCTCTTCAAACTCTTCAAGCTCTTTAATTTCATCCTCAACTTTCTTTTTTCTCGCCATAGTTATCACCCATAAGCATGATTCTACATAGTAGTGGATTCAAAGTGCTTATATATTTTTCCCATGCCCGAAAAAAGGACTTAAAAGCTGAAAATTACAAAACCATTGATTAGTAAAGCTAGAATACAAAAATAAAGGCCCTAAGTTTGAGATTTCCAGTGGAAATGAAACTCTACTTTGCAGACTTGATAACCAACAGCTTTGCACCTTCTGGAATCGGCTCATCAAGAGGTGGCACGAGGTGAATTTCTTCTTTTGCATAACCAAGGAGGAACAAACCGTTTCCTCCTGCACCTATTTTGTTGCAGTCCTTGACTAATTATCACTAACGAGTTCTTGTGGTGCAGGAGGTTAGCCTCAAGAGAGAGCATCACAGGACTCACCGAGTCCTCAACTCTCCCGTCATTGACCTTCGGGCTGAACGGAAACAGCCCCAAAAGGTTTTGAACAGCAACAAAATCCCTATCAGCCTTGAAACCACAAATTGGACACTTGAGAACCCTCCGACGCAGAGCGTCGTCATCAGGCTTTACACGAAAAGCACCACAATGCGGACAAACCTGAGAAGAATAAAAAGGATTAACGAACACGACAGAAACACCATATTCAACAGCCTTCTCAAAGACAAACCTCTGGAACCCATTCATACTAATATTGTGAAGTGTATCCCTTAGCCTCTTCTCGTTCTTCCTTCTCTTTCCTGTAATCCTCTGGTTGAAGTTCTTGGGGACAGCCTCAAGGACAATGGTAGTGTTCAACTCTTTGGCAATTTCAACGAGCCTCTTTGCTAATTTCCTCTGCAAGTCAATCCTCTTGTTCATCTTCCGCCCACCAAACTTCTTGAGGAGTTTCTTACACTTCCTCGAAGGAGTCTTCCTCTTCCAACCAACCAAGTGAGATTCCTGAATACTTTTCCTCACGCCAGAATAAAACCTAGTCATTCTACCTAAATCCGTCCTAACTTGAATCAAAAACTCTTGAGTGCCAAAGGAAACATTATCAGCATTGTAATCTACGCTCAGGAAATTTCCAGTTGGTTTAAGTTCATCAAACTCTTTTTCGAAGACAAAATACGCAAGAACTTTCCTCTCTTTCTCAACAACACGGAGTTTAACACCCGGTTTAATCTTCCAACCTTCATTGAGATACTTGAAGAAGAGTTTGTGCGGTTTTAAGGGAAGTTTTATCCTGCCCCCCTTAGTAGTTAGACCTATGATGAGAATCCTCTTCCCGTCCTTGAGGGCATTGAATTGCGGGAACCTCCTGTAATCCCACAGAGTGTCGTCCAGCCAGAGAGAGACCCGTTTGATGACTGGTTTTTCTGTCCTAGTCTTCCCCTTCTTTTTCAGTTCGAGGAAACTCTTTGCTCTTGTCACTGCATCCTGACAGACCGTGTAGTAATAGTGGGTTGGAAGATCGTACTCCTCCTTGAGTTTCTCGTAGAAGAGTTTCCTAAGTTTCAGGTGACTCCTCACTCTGCTCTCGACTGCATACTCGGTTAGGGACTCTAAAATCCTCGAGTATTCAGCATAAACTTCCTTTATTGTCCCAAACTTTTTTCTCGTGAGTGGGTAACTTTCAAGGACAATTGTTCGGGTTAGTTTCATCCACTCTCAACCTCCCTGAGGAGTTTTTTAAATTCTTGCCTGCGAAGGTAGTTTACTCTATTCCAGACTTTGGAGCTGGTTAGGATTAACTCTTTGAGGGTTCTTTCTTGCTCTTTTGAGGGCTGGAGTTTTAGGGTTACTGTTCGCTTCATTTCAAGGTGTGGTATGTTTTTTAGGCTTTAAAATAGTTTTGCTTTCCTGTTTTCAGGCTAATTTTCAATTACTGCATCCCCGCCCTAAAGGGCGAGGCTTTCAAAAGAAAAAAATAAGGCCAAGATTATCGCAAGCAAAACCACAGCTAAGGCAAGAGCGAATATTTTGCTCCTTTTTAGCTTTATCCTTATCTTCAAAAGCCTTCTAACTAACGGAACGGGTATCATTGCATTAGAAGTTAAGGTCTAACCTTAAAAAGCTTCACTTTTCCAGTGGAAATAAAACACCACAATTTTGGATAATAACGATTGAGTTAATACATCAATGTTCAAAAGTTCCAGTGGAAATAAAGCTCTTTTTCCATGCCCATCTAAGCGTTCATAAAATTATCTAACAAACCCCTCAGAGTTTCATTTCCACTGGAACCTTGTTTTGAAAAATGGACGGATTTTGCGAATGAAGAAAATGCAAAAAGCATTTAAAAAGGCATTTAGCATTTACAAATATTAATTTGTTCACGATGCTTAAATGATAAACGAAGGATAGTTATTATCTTTACCATTTATTTATGTCATATTTGAACAATGTTCATAGATAAGTATATATGTCCAAAAACACAGAAATAATGGGAGTGTTTACACCAATTTAATAACAAAGGAGTTGGTGTTTTGCGCCGCTTCCACAGGAAATACAACTCTGGGGGGCTAAGCTACTGTTTAACAATTAACTTTTTGGTAAACATTTTCGTTGAATCCGATGTATATCTAAGACCATCACTGTTCTTATTTTGGAGTACATCTCTGTTCATTATCTTCTCCATAGGAAACAAGAAATGGATTGCTCAGTGTTTGTTAATTGTAAAATTCCCACGTGGCTTTTGTATTCTTCATGGGCATTGCTTCCATTGGAAGAGTGAGTTTAAATACTTCAAAGTTCAACTTCATATGGTGGTTCCTGTGGAAGTACTCAAATGGTTGGAAGAAGGACATGACAATGCGAGGGATATAGTGGACCTTCCTTGGAAAGTGACAAAAAAAGCAGAAGGGGTTTATTTGGCAGAATACCCCAAAATCCCCTTTGTTCTCAACATAGTAATAACTGATGAGTTCGTTCACCTCATAGTTCCTCTCGGATTGGAAACAGTCGCCTTAGAACTGCCGGAGCGCTTGAAAGTTTACCATACCCTCTTGATGCTGAACGATAGGCTAAATCTGATAAAGTTCTGCATAACTGGGATGAATGAGGAGATAACCTTGAGGGTTGATTTGGACAGGAAAACTCTTGGAAAAGGGGAATTTAACGATGCTCTTACAAGTCTCTTGATAGGTTTGAATCAGGTTATAGCTGCCTTGGGGCTTGAAGAAGAGTTCGCTAGGGCAGTTTTTGAGAGAGTTGCAATGATGGTGCTGGAAAGACTTGAAAAGGGTGCCAAAAAAGAAGAAATTCTGAACTTTTTGGTAGTTAAGGTTGGGATGGATCCAAGAGATGCCGAGGAATTCTTGGAGAAGATAATTGAGACTAAAAGCCCAAAAGAGGATATTGGTTACTTTTAACTACCTTTCAATTTTTAATTCCATCAGCCTTCTGCACAAGCTCCAGTGGAAATGAAACTCTTGATGTATGTCCTTCTTAAAGACCAACTTCAATTCGTTTAGCCCAGTTTTTCCCCTAAATTCGCCAAACAAAAGCACGTTGTTCATTTCTATAACACCAAAAACTGCCGCCAAATTGAAGATTAGGGTCCTCAGCTGGTAACCGGTTGCGTAGTGTTCGCTTAGCTCTTCGTGGGGATATTCAAAGAGAAAATATTCAACTCCTTCAATTTTTGCTATGTCAGTCATTGCGATATCTGCCGTTAAGAGAACTACGAGTGCTGGGGTGTTTTTATCGAATTCCTTCAAGGTCTTTATTATTAGTTCGTCGTTTGTGTTTGCCTTTTCATCAATGCTTTTTACCTCTATTATTTTGTCTTTTATCTTTTCGTATTCTTTTAGGGCTATGTATGCAGCTTTCCTTGATTTCTTCATCCTCCTGTTGCTGAATTCTTGGAGCAAATACGAATTGTGGAGAATTTTCCTCAGCTCTTTTAATTGTGCTGGTTTGTACTTGAAGTTCATTGAGTTTTCTATTTCCTTCTTTACTAAATCTACTATTGCTATCTGGATTCCCTCTACTCCCTTGAGCTTGGATAAAAACGCATGGTACAATAGGTTGGTATCCGGGGCAAAGATTATTCTTTTCGTGAGGCTCTTATATGCATTAAGCTTCTCTTGGAACTCATTAATGTTTGCGTAGTTTACGATTCCACTGGAAAGGAAGCACTCATAAAAGTCTCTGTATGTGGGAAGATCATATAGATACCTTTCTTTTCCTCGAAGTACTTTATGAAATTCGTCTTCTTTGGCTAACACTCTTATTTTGTACCCCTCTCTGTAGGGAAACGCCTCTAAAAGCGGAATGTTGTAGAGGGGGCTGCTCACTCTTATTTTGCCTCTCATCTGGATTAAGTTGATGAGTATCTGAAGTTCAGGCTTCTCTATAATCTTTTCCATCTTCTGCCCTCCATAAAGTCCTTTAGTTTTTGGATATGCAGAGGGATCATCATGTAAGGCCTATTTGCATATTCCAAGTCTCTAAGTGAGAGGTAGAAGAGGTGTTCCACTTCCAGTGGAAGTGCATGGATAGCAGCTCCAGCCACTAAGGCTTTCCTTCCAGAGGTTATGTCAACAGAAACCTCATACCTTTCTTCTTTCAGCTTTTTGAGGAGTTCTCCTATCTTCTCATCCGCCTCAAGAAAGTTGTCTTCCTCTATTACCACCCATTCTATCTCCGGAGAAAAGTCGTATTCACTGGAAATTATATTCAGGGCTTCAACGGCTTTGGGAAGTTTTTCAGAATAGATATCTTCCAGAAAGATGTAAATCTTGTCCGGCCTATAGCCCTGCATAACCACAGCATAATAGGAGTTTATCATGGCCCACGTTGACCTTCCGAGCATTGTGATGTATGCCTTCATAGGCTCCACTTTAATCTATAAGAATGAGCCCATACAAAACACTTTCGGAGAAGTTGAGCTTGACTATTTTTGAGAGCTCTATCCCCACGGCATCTATTGATGGTCTTACCTTGCTTGGCATTTTGCACTCTCCACTTCTTTCGAATTCACACTCTTCACAGAGGTTGCAGTTTCCCGGAAATAGTGCTGTTGCATAGAACTTCCCGCTTTTGAACAGCTCTTCTTCTCTCTTCAGGATATAATCCAACACCTTCCTCTTTTCTTCTTCAAAATTCTCGAAATTGATCTCAAACTTTATCAAAAGTGCTCGCTTATAATGTTTTACCAGCTCCTTTGTTTCCCTCCATGAAGGAGCATAAGGTGGGCAGGAAGGGCTTTTTCCATAGACTGGGCAACTTCTGCACTTCCACACTGGTCTTGGTGAAACAATAATTTCCCCTGCAGCTATCTCTTTCTCCCAGATTACCCTCATAAAGGAAAAATTGAAAAATCCCAATAAAAATTTAATCCATCAAGCGGCCTCCGTTAACATCAACGACTTCCCCAGTTATGTGGTCATTTTCTAGCAGAAAAATAACCGCATGAGCTATATCTTCTGGCTTGGCTATCTCCCCGGTTAATGAAAGTTTTCTTAACCTTTCTCTCATTTCTTCATTTATCATATCAGTTGCGACAGGTCCTGGGGCAACAGCATTTACTAAAATATTCGGTGCCAAGTGCCTCGCGAGATTAAAAGTGAGTGCTATCAACCCTCCTTTTGATGCTGCATAGTGGGCTCCTACAGTTCCCCCATCTTTGCCGGTTATTGAGGCTATGTTAACTATTTTGCCTTTCTTCATGTATTTGAGAACTTCTTGCGTAACTATGAAGGCTCCCTTTAAGTTAACTCCCAAAACTCTGTCCCACTCTTCATCACTTATCTCCATTGGGTTTATTGTCTTTCCAAGGATTCCGGCATTGTTGATTAGGATGTCAATTCTTCCAAACTTCTGGATAGTTTTTTCCACCATCTCTCTGACCTCTTCTCTATTGCTAACGTCTGTCCTGACTACAAGGGTTTCTACACCATAAGCTCTGCACATTTCTTCGGTTTTCTTTGCGTTTTCTTCATCCCTTGCATAGTTTATGACCACGTTGCACCCCTTCTTTGCCAAAGCAACTGCAATTGCCCTTCCTATTCCCCGAGAGGCCCCGGTCACTAAAGCCACTTTTCCTTTCAGCTCCATGTCGATCACCAAAATAGATTTGGGAAATTACCATAAAAGCTTTATCAAGTAAAGAAATAATGCCGAAATGCTTTTACGTTCTTAATCATAATATTGAAACATGAAAACTATTCCTTTGCTCCTTGGGGTTTTGGTTCTAACTGCAGGATGCATTGGAGGAGGTGAAAAGATGGATTTGAAAGTTAGCTCCATTTTTAGAAATAATGAGTTCATCCCCTCGAAGTACACCTGTGAAGGGGCTGATGTCAGCCCACCACTAAGACTCGAAGGATTGAGCGACAAGGCTGTAAGCATAGCGATAATAGTTGATGATCCAGACGCTCCAATTGGCACTTTTACCCACTGGGTGGCTTGGAATATCCCTCCTACTGGGGAGATATCAGAGAACATTCCAAAAGAAGAGATTGTGGAAAGTCCAATAAAAGTCATTCAAGGAAAGAACGATTTTGGGAGAATTGGCTACAACGGTCCCTGCCCTCCGAGGGGACATGGCGTACACCATTATCACTTCAAGGTCTACGTTCTCGATACAACCCTCGACCTAAAACCTGGGGCAGGCAAGAGGGATTTAGAAAAGGCCATGGAAGGGCACGTAGTTCAATTTGGGGAGTTGGTTGGCCTTTATGAGAGAAGGTGATTATTTGTATCTTAGCTTAACGTAGAGATTGACACCACTCTGGAGAGCTGCCAAGGAGTTTAAAGTTAGGAATACCCAGTCCCCTATTAGATATGAATAGATTGCAAGCAGTGTTGATGCTGTAACGTACACCAAAACGAACTCCAAATTCAGCGGACATTTCTTGTTTTTGATTGTTTCCCATGTTTGGGGGACCCAAGAGCTCACGAGAAGAAGCATGCCTATGAGTCCCACGAGTTCCTTCATTTTATCACCTCGCTTATTCTCTTGCACCAAGGAGCTAATAACGTGGTTTTAAAAAAGATTGTGGACTATTACAGGTGTATTTCGGAAAAAGAAAAGCACGGAATAATCAAAAGAATGTCAATGCTTCAATTCGGAGGCTAGTTTTGAAGTCGCCCATGTTTTGACATCGTCATCAAGAATATCGTTAATAATCTTAAACGCTTCCTGAATCTTCCCCTGTCTTGCGAGGGCTAATGCCACCTCAGCCTGTATTTTTGACCTGTTAGATATGTCCTTTATAAATCCGGCTATTTTTAGGGCTTCATCCAGTTTGTTGAGCTCAAGAAACTCAAAAGCCAAGCTCATTAGGGCTTTAGTGATACTTTCATCGTTTTCAATTTCAAGTATTGCCTCTATTGTCCTGTTAAGGGCTTCAATGTAGTCCTTTCCTTGCTTTGCCATTTCAACTGTCACCATTGACATTGATTTTGCCCTTATTCCCTTGTCGGGAATAGACTCTGCAATTTGAAGTGCGTTCTCGAAGTCCCCCCGCTTTATGAGTTTTGACACAGTTTCATAAAGAGCCCGTGATTGGTACCATTCCTGCATGCAAACACCAAATAGATTTTGCATTTGGAAAATTTAAGCTTTCCTACATCCCAAGGATAACGTATATTCCAAGAAGTATCAACACTGCTCCAGCGATCATTGAAAGCTCCCTGGACTTTTGAACTATTCTCTGTGAGATTGATTTGCTCTCCGTTATGCTTCCGACTGTAAAGAGGATTATAAGCAGTGGGAGAACAAAGATAATGTTGTAAAGTGCCAGAAGAACCAATGTTAAAGCTTTTCCCACTTTGGATATGAGGATTGCATATGCCAGATAAGTTCCAGAGGAACAGGGGAGGAGTGTGAACGATATTATGACGCCAAGGGAGAAAGCTCCAAAGATAGTCGCTTCCCTGCTGAATATGTTCTTCCTTACCTCTTTCTTCTTTACTATCCTACTTTTCTCTAGGTAGCCAGTTACGAATGTGTAAGCGCCAAAGGCTATTGAAACCACTCCCGCGACCCATACCGGAATCGTCTTGGTGAGTATCACCAATCCCACTCCGAGGAGGTAATAGGAGATGTAAATTGCAGCAACAAACGCCAGCCCTACAGCATATATCCTCCTTTTGGAAATATTCTCTTTGAGGGAGAGGGCTATGAGGAGCATCGTGTAAATGACGAACGTACAGGGGTTTATCGAATCCGCACCGGCAAGTGCTAAAAGGGGATAGATTAGATTTCTTAAGCCAAGAAGGGACAATATGCCAGCTGTTAGTCCAATTGAAGATAAAATTATTAAAAAGAGGATCTTGATTTCAGATCTCACTCGGCTCACCATTGGTGAAAATATATTCAAGCTTATTAATGATTTCGGTCTTGTTCTCTGGGATGAGGTAGGTTTTATCGGTTATAAAAAGCACTCCTTTGGCTTTTTTAGCTTCTTCAACGAGGTCATCCGCGTATTCAACCGGAAACTCCCCGTTTACTATTGCATATAGCTTCCCATCGTAGAATATCCCTATTACTGGGACGCCAGTTACTCCGAGGATTTGGTAGAGCTGCTCAAACATCTTTCCGTTGTAGTCATTTCCCTGCAGCTCATAGTATGTTAAAGCTTCTTTTCCGAAAAATTTTGGTATTTCTTCTTTCATTTTCTTACAGTGAGGGCACGTTGCCAGTCCGTACATGTAAAAGTGGAATTTTGCTTTGTCCAGTGTAAAGGTTTCCGTTGTTGTGTTGGAAGAAGATGGGGTGTTTGTTCTGTCTATGGGTGAGGTAGTGGATTGATTGCTTGAGATGCACATGCTGGTGAGCACTACCAGTACAAGTAGCAACACTCCTAAAGCTTTTTTCATCAAAGTCACCTAATTCAATGGTATACTTTGTGGGTTATAAATGTTTAGGAATGTAGATTTTTTAGCACGTAGCTTTTTAAGAACTTCTAGAATAAGTTTGTGGTGGTGAGAGGATGAAGGATGTTGAGAGAGCTCTCCAGACTTTTTATTCAATGAAGCTGAGAGATATAATGCCATCAATAACCTCAATGCCCATTGTTACTGTTGATTCCCCCATCGTTGACGTGCTTAAGTTGCTTAGAACGAGACATCATGTGTGGGTCGTGAACAACAAGGATGAGATGAAACTTGAAGGAGTTATAAGGTATCTCGATGTCATGTGTATTCTCCTTCCCCCAGAAAACACAAAGGCAAGGCTGGGCAACATAAGTGCAGTTTTTAAATCCATTCTAGGAGGGGCGGAAAAAGCGGCTGATGTCATGGAGCGCAATGTGATGACAATAGACGAAGATGCCACAGTTCTGGATGCCCTTACAAGGATGAGGAGGTACAAAGTGCAAATCTTGGCGATTGTCGATGAAAACAACACTCTGAAGGGAGAAATAAGCCTTAGGTTGCTCATTGACGAGTTCCTAAGACTGATGAAGGTAGGTGGTGTGCAATGGCTCCAGAGTGGATCCTCTTCACCCTCGGAGTAGCCCTTATCTTTGGAAAGATTGGAGATCATTTAATGGAGCGCTTTGAGCTTCCCGGAGTTTTGGGCGAGATACTGATGGGTATGATATTGGGAAATCTGATATATTTTGGTCTGATAAAGCCCGAATACCTTACCCTTCATTCAGATGAAACCTTTGAATTTCTTGCTCGCTTGGGCATAATTTTTCTTCTCTTCTTGGGCGGTCTTGACACAGATGTTGAGATGCTCAAAAAGACCGGTGCTGTTGCAACTGTTTCTACCCTCATGGGAGTTTTTGTCCCTCTGGTTCTTGGGTACTTTGGACTCAAGCTAATGGGATATCCTTCTAGGGAGGCATTTGCTGGGGGAGTTCTACTAACGGCAACCAGCATAGGAATAACTGTTAGGGTAATGATGGATCTCGGGGTTTTGAGGAGCGATGTCGGAGCGGCTTCTTTGAGTGCGAGCGTTATGGATGACTTCCTCGGGATAGCTTTGATTATCTTCGCAGTTGGTACTGGAAGCATTCTAGGGTTAATAAGCAAGATGGCTGTCTTCTTCATCATCACGGGTTTGGTTGCATGGTATACGATAGAAAAGTACATTCGCTTTTCAGAATGGCTACATGTGGAAAAAGGAGTCCTTGGCATGGTGCTCGCTTTGATGTTTCTCTTCTCTGCTTTGGCGGAGCACTGGTTTGATGCTGCCATAGAAGGGGCTTTTATGGCCGGCCTAGTTTTATCAAAACTTCCAGAGGGCAAAAGGATAATGGAAGACGTGAGGGCAATAGCCTATGGGTTTTTGGTCCCTGTATTCTTCGTGTACACCGGGGCGATGCTTGATTTAAGGGTTTTCACCAGCTTTGAAGCCCTTTCCCTTGCAGGGGTTTTAACCACAATTGCAGTTATTGGAAAAGTTCTCGGCAGAGGAATAGGAGCTATGATTATGGGGTGGAGCGCTAAAAAGTCCCTCCAGATGGGTATTGGTTCAATCCCGAGGACTGAAGTGGCGCTTGTTGACCTTATGGTGGCAATTCACGGAGGCGCAATCCCAGAAAGCGATGCCCCAAAGTTCATTGCAGCCACGCTGATTTTCATAACTGTTTCTGTTTTAATAACTCCACCGTTACTCAAGTGGGCGTTTAAAGAGGAAGTTGAGGCTATGAAGCAAGGAAAAGCCGAGAAGAGAGTAGAAGCAGTGCAAGAAACAAAGAGGAGGATCTCACTATTGAAGAGACCAAGGAGGAATCGCTAAAATACCCTTGCATATCCCCATTTTTTAACACTTGTTAAGATTGAGGTTTCCGTGCTCTTTATTCCTTCGATTTTTCCCAGCTTTTCTATTAGAAAGCTCTCAAGTTCTTGGAGATCCTTCACAGTTACCTGCATTAATACGTCGTGTGCTCCGGTGGCTATTCCTAAAACATCAACTTCCGGAAGTTTGGAAAGCTCTTCAACGGCTTTTTTGATTTTGTTGGGCTCGATGTCAACGGCTATAAATGCCACTATGTTGTAGCCTGCTTTGAAGGGGTTTATTAAGGCGGCGAACTTTCTTATTACTCCTTCTTCAATGAGCTTTTTTACCCTAAGTCTTATGGTTGATTCGGGTATTCCTATTCTCCTGGCTATCTCGGAATAGCTCATCCTCCCATCTTCTTGAAGCAACCTTAGGATGTTTTTATCTGTTTCATCCAATTTCATTTTGTCCACCCAATTAGTATTTTGTTTAAATATTATGCTGCTGAATTTTAAATGTTTTGTGGTATTTTTGTTAGATTCAGCAAAATTTGACCAAAAATGCTATTAATTTCAAACGCATATTTAACTCGGTGGGAGAATTGAGAAAGGAGGAAGTTATAGAGCGATATTCACGAATCTTTCCGAAGGCTTCCCGTGTAACCTATGCCCCAATAGTTGCGGTCAAAGCTAAAAACGCAAAGGTATGGGACATTGAGGGGAGGGAGTACATAGACTTTTTAAGCGATGCCGCTGTTCAAAACGTTGGTCACAACAACGAGAGGGTTGTTAAGGCAATAAAAGAACAGGCTGAGAGGCTTATTCACTTCACTTTCATCTACGGTTTTACACTTGAGCCCCTTCTACTTGCGGAAAAGCTTGCTGAAATTTCTCCAATTGAAGAGCCAAAAATAGCCTTTGGTTTAAGCGGAAGTGATGCAAACGATGGGGCAATAAAGTTTGCTCGAGCTTATACCAAAAGGAGAACCCTTCTAAGCTATCTTAAGAGTTATTATGGCTCAACTTACGGTGCATCAAGCATAACAGGTCTTGACTTTCACGTGAGAGCGTTAGTGGGGGAGCTTAGCGACGTTCACTACATTCCTTATCCAGATTGCTACAGATGTCCCTTTGGAAAAGAAAAAAACTCGTGTAAAATGGAGTGTGTCGAGTATATCAAGGCGAAGTTTGAGGGAGAAGTTTATGCAGATGGTGTTGCCGCTTTGTTTGCCGAACCGATTCAAGGCGATGCCGGGATGGTCGTACCTCCAGAGGATTACTTCAAGAGGGTCAAAAGAATCCTCGATGAGCATGGGATTCTTTTAGCTGTAGATGAAGTTCAGAGTGGTCTTGGGAGAACTGGGAAATGGTTTGCCATAGAGCATTTTGGAGTTAAGCCGGACATAATAACCGTGGCAAAGCCCCTTGGTGGTGGTTTGCCAATAAGTGCCGTAATTGGAAGGGCTGAGATCATGGATTCTCTTCCCCCTCTAGGGCACGCCTTTACCTTAATCGGAAATCCCGTAGCGAGCAGGGCAGCTCTTGCTGTCATTGAGGAGATCGAAGAAAAAGATCTCTTGAAGAGGGCGGAAAAGCTTGGAAGCTATACTATGAAACGACTGGGAAAGATGAAAGAGGAGTATGAGCTAATTGGCGATGTGAGAGGAAAAGGCATTATGATAGGAGTTGATTTAGTTAAGGACAGGGAGACCAAGGAGAGGGCATATGATGAAGCTAAGAAGGTCGTCTGGAGGGCTTATGAGCTTGGATTGATCGTTGCTTTCCTACAAGGGAACGTCCTGAGAATACAACCCCCACTAACGATTGAGAAAGAGACCCTCGATGAGGGCCTTGATAAGCTTGAAAGAGCAATAGCCGACGTTGAAGAGGGTAAAGTTGGGGATGAAGCTTTGAAGTTTGTTCACGGCTGGTAGCTTTTCTTTTTCTATTTACTGCTCTTTTTTGGACATTGGAGCACTTTTTGCTTCCCAAAAATTTATAAAATGCTTTTCTTTCGGCGGGAGAGTAGCAAGGTGAGGAAGATGAAGAAAAAAGTGGCCACAAGCATGCAGGCGAGAAAGGCATCCCTAATAGCCCAGAACACCCAAATGCCTAGGTGGTTCTACGCTTTCGTGCCGTTTAAAATAGCCACAGGTGGCTCTTCTCAAGTTGTTCCCCTCTATGCTATGCATCTCGGTGCTGGGGCAGGAGAGATAGGACTATTGAACGCACTCTCGACCTTTGCCTCCACTGTAGGGACGATATTCTGGGGCAGACTGAGCGATAAAACGCTTAAAAGAAAAGCCTTTATTCTAATGGGTCTTTTAAGTACTTCAATCTTTCTAAGCCTGTTGGCGTTTGCAGGGAGCTTTTGGGACCTTCTATTAATCAACGCGGTCTATTCATTTTTCCTAGCTTCCACTGTTTCGATACCAATTGTTCTCCTCTTTAGAAACGTGAGAAAGACAAGATGGGACGAGGCTGTAGGGAAGTTCAACAAAATCGGTGGCTGGGCGTGGGTTGTGGGGCTTTTAGTAGGCTTCACGCTCATTAGATTTTTAAGTTTTAAGGAACTCTTCATCCTCTTTGCTGTAGTAAACGTTCCGGGGTTTGTTATAGCTTTGAAAACGATCAGAGAAGCTCCGGTTTATCTCCATAGGGCCAACATAAAGCCCCTTGTGACCCAGGTTATTCAGAAGGGTCGTTATCTTCCGAACTTTATCATTCACTTACCCACAAAGTTGAGGGTTTCCTCAAAGTTCAGTGGCTTTTATCTCTCTTCCCTCTTTTTCTGGGTGTCATCTGGTATGTATGCCACTCAACTTCCGGTATTTTTAATAAAGAGCGGACTTACGGGTCAAGAGGTCTTCGGATTGGCGCTCTTAAACTCTTCAACTTCGGCGATGCTCTATCAGAGAGTTGGGCTAAAGCTTAAATCCAAGAATCCAGCCTTAGCATTAATGCAAGGATACCTCTTTAGAAGCATTGGGGTTCTCTTATTGCTGCTTCCCTTTAACGTTCCTTATGCTTTACTCATCTCAGCCGCTGGAAGCTACGTTCTCTGGGGCTACTCTTGGTCTTACATAAGCGTTTCATCAACTTCCCTCATAGGAAGGATGAGTTCTCCAAAAGAACAAGGGAGTGTTTTGGCAACTGCAAACTTAATAAACTCCAGCGGATTTGTTTTAGGAAGCTTAGCCGGAGGTTTTGTGGCATCACAAATGGATTTTACCTTAAACTTTGCCGTGGCATCTTCAATGAGCTTTTTGGCGGTGGTTCCGCTTTTCAGCATAATAGGTCTTTCATTTGTGTCCCCATTCTCAGTTCTTCCACAAATAAGGAGGAAAAATTAATGTATCTCTGCATTCCCGAGCCTTATGTACCTCCCATGCCTTTTCACGAACTCCAAAAAGCGTTTATACGTTGGATGGGCACTTAGGGTTTCGCTGTCGCCAATTGCAATCAGCTTTCTCTTTGCCCTTGTTAGGGCAACGTTAAGCCTTCTCAGATCAGTTAAAAACCCCAATTCGCCCTCCGTATTTGACCTCACAAAAGACAACACTATAACTTCTTTCTCCCTTCCTTGGTAGCCATCAACCGTGTGAACTTCGATTTCTTCTCCTACTAGGGAGCGTATCAAATCCACCTGGTCGTCGTAGGGGGTAATGATCCCTATCCACTCTTCTTTAACTCCCATTCTCAAAAGCTTCTCCGCTATCTCTTTAACTAAGAGCGCCTCAAGCGGATTTTCTCTTGAGGTGGAGCCTTTCCTCTGCCTCTCCCACTTGTCTCTTCTCTCCGCTGTATCGACAAAAACGAGCGACTCTTCTCTTTTCAGAATTGAGTCCCAGGGCTCTCCGAAAAACGGTTCCCTTACTTTCAGATCGGCTAAAGTTATGTTCTTCACGCTTTCATCCGCTTTTATTTTGCCATTGTAGAACTCTCTGCTCGGAAACTCCATGAGCTTCTCGTTCATTCTGTACTGTATTTCGAGCATCTTCGCTTTTTCTGGGTAAAGCTGAATAAGCCTTTCAAAAAGCGTCTCGCTGAGTTCCTTTGCCTCTTCGCTTAGAATTGTTGGGGGTAGCTGCTTATGATCTCCCGCAAGGACGAAGCGTTTTGCCTTTGCGATTGGAATTAAAACACTCGGAATCGTCGCTTGGGATGCTTCATCTATTATCGCAACATCGAACTTCACATCCTTTATGAACTCAAGGGCTGCAGAGGAGTTTGTGCTCAAGATTACATCCGCTTTGTCGAGTATTTCTCTGATTATCTCTTCCTCTATCTTTCCGGCAAACTTGTAGAGCTTCTGCACTTCTTCGTTTAGCACTATCCATTGAGCCATCTCCTTAACGTCCTTTGCGGGGACTCCCCTTGCTCCTCTGCCCTTCTCGGCCAGCTTTAGGATCTGCTTGTTGGTTAGCCCTCTTCTAAGGCTTGGCGTGGGTTTCTTGTGTTGATCCCTCATCATGGCCAGTCTCTCTGCTTTATTTCTAAGCTCTCTGACCCTTCTGTATCGCTCGTGGCTTTCGACCTGAAATGCAAGGGTTGATTCCTTCAGGTGCTTTGAGACTCTCGAAGGGTGGCCTAGGCGAACGAGCTTAACCTTCCCCCAGAGCCTCTCCACGAGATTGTCAACTGCGACGTTGCTCTCAGCTGTTGCGAGAACTTTGCTTCCTCTCTTGACTTCTTGGAGAATGAGCTCTGCAAGAGTTCTCGTCTTTCCAGTTCCAAAGGGGCCATGGATTAAGAAGAAGTCCTCACTACCAAGGGCGAGACTTATAGCTTTTCTCTGCGTGGGGTTGAGGTTTTTATCGAAAGGTTCAAATTCTTGCGGGATGCTCTTCAAGGGGTTTTCTTGTTTTAGGATGAGCTTCAAAGCTTTAACGCCATTTTCGCTGAGGTTTTTTAGGTTCTCTATCTGCCTTCTAAAGGTTACATCGTTTGCATAGAGGTCTATTCTAACGTTTCTCAAAGCCCAGGAGGGAACTGATTCCAAGGCGACAACAATAAACCTGTTCCCCTTTTCAACAACGGTTCCAACAAGGTCACTCATTAGAGGATTTCCTCGGCTTATGAGGACTAAATCCCCAACGCTTATCTCTGTTCTAAATGGCTCCTTTCTTCCGTATTTGACGAGCTTAAAACCGAATTCCTCGCCGATTATCTTTCCATTGAGATTCAAAATAGCCCTACCAAGCTTTTCTCTCTCGTAACCCCTAAGCCTGCGCATCTCTTCGCGCATTGCCTCTATCTCGGCCTCTCGCTCAAGCTCGACAAGCTCGATTAGTTTTGCAATGTAACTTTTGATGTGCATGAGGCTCACCAGAATTTAAGAAAGTTTAAGTTTTTTGATTACGCTTTCTCTCACTTTCTCTGCAATTAAAACTGCTTCTTGAGCATCCTCTAAATCTGGCTCATAAAACCCAGGATATCTGGATTCTACGGCATAATATGTGAGCTTTTCAATTTTCACATCTCGAAGTTTCTCAAAATCTTTGTCTATGCTTATACATAACTCCAATAAATCACTTATGTCGTGGGTTTTTCTAAATTCAACTTGATGAAAAATCAAAAACGCTTTAAGGTATTTTTCAACGGCTTGCTGGGCGTGAAAGCATATTATCCATGGAATTCTCTTTCGAAAGCGTAACATCTCCCTTGCAACTAATAGGTCATCTTCTGCTTTTTTAATCCATCTTTTGACCTCTTCGAGGATTTCCTCCATATTATTTTACCCTCCTTGTTGGCGTAGTATGCTACGTTTCCAACTACTCTCCTCTTTTTTTCAAATATTGATTTTGGAATAATGATGATATCGGCTGGGATTTTATTTTTAGTCAATTCTCTTTTAATTTCAATATATAAATCCCAGAAAAGAGGCTTTTTGAGGGGAGTTGTTGTAATAATCACTATATCCCAGTCACTCTTGTGTGTATAATCTCCTCTAGCTCTGGAGCCAAAAAGAATAATTTTCTCAATAGACACATTTTTCTTAGATGCTGCGTCTAGAATTGTGTTTTTTATCGTGGATAGGATATCATCTGGCATCTGAAACGCCTCACTTTTTTCTTAAATTCTTCCACACTTATAACACTTTCGTGCTTTAAACCCAAGAAGAGCGTTTTGGTGGGCCCGCGGGGCTTCGAACCCCGGACCTCCCGCTTATCAGGCGGGCGCTCTGACCAGGCTGAGCCACGGGCCCATTGTTTGGTGCCCCGGCCGGGATTTGAACCCGGGTCGCGGGATCGAGAGTCCCGCATGATTGACCGGGCTACACCACCGGGGCGTCGATGTTGATAACCAAAAATTAATTTATAAATCTTTCGATGCTCCATGTGCTCCATTGGAATCCCATGATTTAAAAAAAACTAAGGGAATATTGTCTCAGTACGGAATTAATGCACGGTGGAACTGGGCATGAAAGTTGAAATGTCCAAATACTAGAACTTCCCCGAACGGCTCTTCTTTTACCTCCACTTTTAGGGTATAATAGGGTGTTTCAAAATAAGCCGTTCCATTTCTCACATTTAGGTCTTTCTCTCTGTATACGTAGTAATCACCTTTTTTGTAAAGGGGTGTTATGGGCTTTCCGTTATTTGTGAAGTACAAGGGCAGCTTGATGCCACTTATCTTTACGTAATATTTCCCTCGCCAATGAATTACTGTTATGTTTGTATTTACCGTTTTGTTTTCAAAATAACTCCCATATGACCAGTTGAAAGTTTGGGGAATTATTAGGGAGTAGCCACCGGGGTAATAATCGATCTGATTCTTTTCTGGGTTATATACAACTATACCCGTGTCACTTGACTCCACAATCTTCATGTTTTTGTAGTTTACCTCATTTACCTCCGTGGTGTAGTTTTGCACATTTTCGATTCTGAAAAGTGGAATTCCATCTGGGGCATAGGAGGTGTAATTTCCAATGTATACGGCTAGATTATCCTTTAAGATTGGGTGGAGGGGATCTTTTTGTCTTGTTGGGTCTAGGGGATACCAACCCACGGCCGGATCATGAACTATCACCCATGCGTGTCCAAATCCAGTGTGGGTTGAGAATTCCATGAGCTCTTCGATTGTATCGATATCTTGCGGGGGAATGTAGGGATGTTTTCCTTTTATGGGAATTAGGGCGTATCCACCAGCGTATTTGGCCTCAACTCCGGCGTATCTTAACATACGTTCCATTAGAATAGCCTTGTGTCTGCATACTCCCTTTTTCTTTTTCCAAATTTCATCGATGAGCATGTTAATGTCTTCTTCACGGAAAAAGGTGCGATCTTTTTCTACGTTGAAAGAAACGTCCTCGTATTTGATGTTTTGGTTGACAAACCAAGAAACTTTCCACGCAAACTCTGCAATCGTTTCACTTGACTCTGCGATCTCTTTGGTTATCTCTTTAAGCTCCTCTGGTAAGTAAATGGATTCGTTATAATTAGGAACAAATCTCGATGAGTTTTTTGGAGCCGCCCATACTAGTTTTCTTTTCCCAGCATAGAGGCTGTATTCTACAGCAAGGGAAGAGAGCATTATCTTTTCCTCGCTTTCAGTTGTTGAGGTGTACATATAACTTGAGAGGGGATTCATTTTTGTTGTGCTTGGCTCTCCGGAGAGGATCACGTACTTGATTTCCAAACTACCTATAGGAATGACTAGGGCATTTGCTGGGAGTGCCGTTGATATTATCATGAACAATAGAAGGATTGATTTCAGTTGGGCGGGTTTCATGGGTATCCCCGAAGGGAAGATTTTACGAGGAAAGATGATGAAAACAGATTAAAAAGCTTATGGGGGTGAAAGCTTCTTTAATGCTCTTTATTCCCGTGGTTTTTGCTGCTCCAAGTAAACCTCCAGATATTTTATGAGCTCCTTGATGCTTGGCATAACAACGTCGGGTTTTACTTTGCTCTTTTCGATGTCCTCGAGTGTATTAACCCCTGTGAGCACCATTATCGCTTTGGCGTTTATTCTCTTTGCAAACTCTATATCTGTGTCTAGCCTATCCCCTACAACCCAGATTTCATCGGCGTTCAGCTTCTCTTTTACAACTTCAAAAACTGGTTTGTTGGGCTTGCCAATTATTAAGGGTTCCTTCTCTGTTGCAGCTTTCAGAGCGGCAATTATCGAGCCAGCCCCAGGCAAAATACCCTCTTCACTTGGGTAAGTTGTGTCGGGGTTAGTCCCTATAAAGAGCGCACCATTTCTTATGGCTAAACAGCCGTATTTGAGCTTTTCATAGGTAAGCTTTGGGTCAAGACCAACTACAACGTATTTTATTTCCCTCCACCGTTCCTTTGCGTTTTCAACGCTTATTACGGGCCAGCCTATTGATTTTATCTCTTCCACAAGCCCCTCTCCACCGATTACAAAAACGTTGCCCCTCTCAAAGTTTCTGCTCAAATACTTAGCCGTTGCATGGCCGGAGGTTATTATTTGCTCTTCCTCAACGTCAATTCCCATCTTTTGGAGCTTTTCTTTGTACATTCTGGCATTTCTTGTGGAGTTGTTGGTGAGAAAAATGAATGGGATTTTATTCGCTTTTAAAAACTTGATAACCTCATTTGCTCCTTCAATAGGTTCTTTTCCCCTGTAAATGACCCCGTCCATATCAAAAATGATTCCGATCATAATTAGCACCAAGAAAGAAAGGAAAATAGGGTTTAAAAATTCACTGCTCTGCGTAAATTTGAAGGGAAATCAGACATAGGTCTTTTTGGATCTCATTGCCTGCATCTGGGTTTACGAGGAAGAACATCGAAACCTTGGCTACTTCTGACGGTGCGAGAGGGGAGGTGAGGATTGATATTGATTGGTTGTTTAACTCGAAGAGGGTCTTTCCAGAATAATCATTTAGGGTGTAGGTTTGGTTTTCTACCGTTATGGCTATCCATTCCAGTATGAGGTTCTTGCTGAGCTCACCTACTTCTGGGGTCGAGTCTACCAATGCCTCTGCATCGGTGAGATCTCCACTTTCCAAGTCTTGGATATGGGGAATTAGCAGTATCTTGGAGATGTTAAAATCTCCGCTGTTTTTTATGTAGAACTCCGCCTTTACTTCATCTCCAGGTTTTAAGTCGTCAAACTCAAACAGCTTTAAGTCGTTGTAGAAAGTGTTTCCAGTCTTACTTATTCTGATGTCAAACTCTCCCGTGGAAATTTCGTTGTTTTCTGAGGTGCTCACGTCGCTGAAGATTGCCATCCCTATCTTGAGGCCTACTGCACCCAGTAAAAGCCCTATAAACACAAGGCTCAGTTCTCTTTTCATGACTTTCACCCCGAAGAGTGTTTACAATTATTATAGGTAAACTGTTAATTAAAAAAGTTTTTGTGATATTACTATTTCTAAGTAAAAGCACAAAAGCAGTTGCTCTTATGGTATATTACCAAAAATTCAGATCTCCCTAACTTCAATGTTGAGCTTTAGAGCCTGTATTTTGCCTTCTATGGCATCTAGAATTCTCTGCGTGGCGTTTGTTTGAGCATAATCGCCGTTTATCGGGATTGGCAGTGGGGGTCTATCATCCTTAAAAAGTAAAAACCAGAGCTGCCATTTTCCGGGCTTATTGATGGTGAAGGTGTAATTGGTCTCCCATTGGGGAGTCCAGTTGCCCTCTATGTCAACGGGCTTGTGGGGCAAAGTGACGTTGAAGTAGTCCATAAGGTACATATTATGAACAACGGTTTCGTTCGTCGTGAAGTTGTAGGTCAAGTTAACAAGCCATACTTCAACGTGGTATGTGACGTTCCGGTACTCGTGGTTTGCTATTCCAAGGATAACGGTGGTGTTTTCTCCTACGAAGAGCTCCGTTGGGTAATCTGCGGCTTTTCCTTCTGGGCCGAGGATATAAAATTCGGTGAACTTCTCCCCGGGCTTTGGATGGGTTATAACGTAGCCAAGGGTTGCTATGGAGGAGATGATCGCTATGATTAAAATAACGGTTAGGGCTTTGTCGAGTTTGCTTGATTGCTCCCATTCGAGCTCTTCTTTGATCTTCTCAATGCTTATTCTTGGAATCCACGGCTCAATAGCATTAGCCCTTCTGTAGATTGCGATGAAAGCGAAGATTACGTTGAAGATGGTTAAGCTCACAAGAATTGGAATTAGCCTTATTCCCCAGGGGGTGTAGTTGAGAGCCAAACCGATTAGCGGCACAATGGCAATGCTTAGTCCAAAGCTTAAAGCCAGCCTTTCGAGGTTGTCGAGCTCCTTCTTCTCTGGGAATAGGGCTGTTATGAAAACATAGCCCGGAAAGAAGAGCACGAAAGCTAAGCCAAGGGCTTTTCTAAGCAAGCTGTCTGGGTAAAAAGCTATGAGGAAGTCAAGAAGTAGTGAGAGTGCGATTATCGTTATTAAATCCCAGTAATCCCTAAGGCTCATTTGACCACCAAGAGGATAAAGAAGGGGAGGCTTAAAATTCTTTTGCAATTGGTTTAGGTTTTATAGAGGGAAATGTTTTTATTTGCTCTAATTTATTTAATCTCAGTGATTACTATGCAGGAGATAGAGAAGGTTGTCTGGAGTTTTCCGCTGTTCAAGACTTATGAGGAAAAGGAGAGATTTTTCAAGGTGTTAGGGCTACTGGTCTCTCATCAAATAACATTTGAAAAAGCTGCCGAAGTTCTCAAGCTTGACAGGGAAAAGTTGGCATTTCTTTTAGACCTCCTTGAAGTGGACTATTCATTCTTGGATGAAGAAGAAGTGCATCTAGAAAAAGAGGCAGTGAAGAGGCTTTTGGAGGAGCTAAAAAGTGAGGATAGTCTTTAACACATCCCCACTGATCTTCTTAGAAAAGCTAAAATACCTCGACAAAATTTTTGATGTCTTTAGTGAGGTTATAATCCCAAAGGCAGTCTATGATGAAATTAGAGCAAAAAATGACAAATCCTCGAAGAAGATTGCTGAACTGATTAACATGGGAAAAATTAAAGTTCTCCAAGTAAAAGTAAATGCAGAAGAAATTGCAGGGTTGCATAAAGGGGAGAGCGAAGCAATAATCTTGGCGAAGAGGAATAACTGCTGGGTTGCTTTGGATGATTTAAAAGCTCGAAAAGTTGCGAGGAGCGAAGGGGTTAAGGTAATTGGGACATTGGGCATTTTAAAGCTCTTAAAAGAATTAAACTTAGCCGAATTTGAATCCGAAGACCTTTTTAAAGAGCTAACTCGAGTAGGATTTAGAATTAAAAAGGAGCTGTTCTTTGAAATTTTTAAGGAATGATACTTCTAGTTTACTTTTTTTCTTTCGAAAGCCTCACCATTTAGGGCGGGTAGGAGGTCAGAATTCTCAATGACTAGCTTTGGGCGGCTATTAATCTTTCCAGATCTCTTAAATCCCAGCATGTGGCATCAGGGACTCTCTTTTTAAAGCTCTTTGCAATTATTAGGAATTCTTTCTCCCCGTTCCATTTTGTTAATTCCGCTTTTTCCATTAAATCTTCCAAAACTTTTTTTCCATTAACGTCATCTCTCCATTTAACCTCAATAAACAAAGCTTTGTTGCCTTTTGTTGCAACGAGGTCAATTTCGTAGCTTCCTTTCTGGCTCTTACCCCATTGTGGCCCAATTTCGTCGAATTCCAGAACTCCCCTCTGGTTCAGTTCAACAAGAATATCCCTCACAACCCTTTCGAATATCCTGCCAAAGTAGTTGGGGAAGCCATTTTCAATTTTCCTTATCAGGGCATCATAGTTCTCTGTTTCAACCAGATTTTGGTTCTTTCGTATGAAGGTAAACCAGAAGTTTAGGAAGTAATCGTTGATTATATAACGGGATTTTTTACTTTTTTTCTCCAGCAGGGGTTTTTCTCTTGAAATCAAATTGAAATATTCTTCCAGGGCTTTCAGGTACTTCGTTATGGTAGTGGGTTTCTGGGAGATTGCGTTTGCTATCTCAACGAGGGTGTTTCTACTGTTCGCAATGGCTTCCAAGATAGAGAAATATATCTTGTGGGCTCTCCCAAACTCTTCTATGAGCAAAGCTTCACCCTCACTCTGCAGAATAGAGGAAAATCTTAGCATCTCTTCCAGAAAGCTGAAGAAAGTCTTTTCGTTAAATAGTTCAAGATACTCATAATACTTAGGCACGCCACCAAAAACTCCATAAAACTTTATTTTTTCCTCAAAGTCCTTTATACCAAGGTCATCAAGCATTTGAAAAACAACGTTTGGTTTCAACGGCTTAAGGTCTATATAAAGGTCGCTCCTACCATACAGGGGGGATTTTCTAAGGAGGAACACCTTTTTCATCATCCCTATGTAAGATCCAGAAAGCACAATGAAAAAACGTTTCTCTTCTTTGTATTCATCCCAGAACTTTTGAAGGTCGTGAATTATGGAGGGGTTTATTTTGAGAAAGTTCTGAAACTCATCAAAAAATATTGGTATCTTATCTTGGGTTTTGAACAAGAAGCTCAAAAAATCCTCAAAGTTCTCAAATTTTGGGGAATAGCCAAGCTTTTCGCTTATCTCCTCCTGAAAGTCCTCAAGTAAGAGTGACTCCTCCTTCACCGGTACAAAAAAGTCTAAGTAAGGAATATTTTTCCTTGAGAAAAATTCTCTAATGAGTCTTGTTTTTCCAATTCTACGCCTACCGGTAATTATAACTAGGGAAGACCTCCTTTTTGTGAGGTTAAAGCTTTTTTCCAGGGCTTTGAGCTCCTTCTCCCTGTCGTAGAATTTCATTTATTATCCACCTATAGGATTATCCTGTTTCTGGATATTTATATTTTTCGGTTGAACTCTATATTTACCTTTTTTCTTTTGAAAGCCTCTCCCTTCAGGGCGGGGAGGAGGTCAGTATAAACACACCCTAAGAACTTAAAATTTTTATACCTCTGTGCTTCCCAGTTTTTTGGGCATTAAAAATGAGCGTGAGGGAAGTAAGAAGGATTTTTGGGAGCAGGATATTTGCAAGAGGGGAAAGATACTACAGGGAAGGAAGGGTTTTAAGCGCTGTAAAAATTGGAGACGTACTTTACGCACAGGTTAGGGGAAGCAAGACGTACAGGGTTGAGTTTGACCTCAAGAATATGAACTCCTTTTGCACATGCCCCTATGGAAGAAACTGTAAACATGGTGTGGCGGCATTTCTTGCATACTCCAATGGGAAGTTTTTCGATGGTGATGCTTTCCTCGAATCCATGAGAGAGAAGAGCAAAGAGGAAATTCTGGGCATTTTAAAGGAACTCCTGAAAAACAATCCGGAAATTCTGCCTGAAATAAAAAGAGAGGTAGATCTCTTCTCTTATTTTGAGGGGTATCTCTCCTATGAAGATGCGGTTGAGGTGGGCAGGATAATTAAGAGCGGAATTTCGAAGGACGACGCTTGGGAGCTGCTTGAGTATATATGCAGGCACTACTATGGCTTCGGTGGGTTTTACGACGACTATAGGGATTTTTACTATGGAGACACTGTCCTGAAACCCTTGTTTGAGGTCATAGAGAAAAACATCAGTAAAGAAGACTTTAAAAGGTTTTTAGAACTCCTTAAGCTTTTAGACGTGTCAGATGATGTCTATAGATACGCCTATGAAGTTCTGCTGAGGAACGCTGAGCTCTTCAAAGAGGATATCTCAAATACTGAGAACATAAGCGTTGAGCTAAGAGCACCGTTGCTCGCAAAGATTGGAGAGAAAGAAAAGGCTGAGGCGCTTATACTAAACTCCAGCTTAAGTCCGCGGGAGAAAGTAATGCTTCTCCTAGAGGTGAATCCAGAACTTGCGGAGGAACTCGGCTTGAAATTCTCAGAGTATCATTTGCTTATAGAGTACTTTGGCAAAAGGAGGGAATATGAGAAGGTTATAGATCTCTACACGGCGAGCGATGGTGTAGGGTATCTCATAAGCTATGTTTGTGAGGCCATAAAGGCTACGGGCAGATTTGAAGTCTTTAAAGAAATATTAAAGAAAGAAAGCGCGAATATGGCGTTTTTATGCGCAGTTGAACTGGGTCTTAAGGATAGAATTATCGAGTTATTTCCAGATGCCGTCGAAAAGTACATAGCGGGTACCCTCTCCAGGCAGGCAATTTTGGATGCACTCTCGCTCATTGGGGATGATTTAAAGTCCATAATCCCGGACATTGAAAAGATTGTGGAATTTGAGGTTGCCAAGAAGAAGAGGAACGCCTACGAATTTGCAGCAGAGCTCCTAAAGCTCATCAAAAAGGTAGATGCTAAAGAGTACGAACGCTTGGTGGAAAAGCTCAAGAAAAGACATCCAAGAATAAGAGCACTATGGGAGATATTGGAGGGGACTATTCGCTGTAGTTCTTGAAAGTCTCGCCTTAATCTGGAGATCTCTACACCCAACCTCTTTTCCGCCTGTTCTGAAGGGCGAGGCTTGAAAAAAGTTCTCAACCAGTCAAATTTTGGCGTTTCAACACCAAGGAAATCTTACAAGCCCAAGCATGTTTTCTGTTGGGGGAATTATTTGCAAAGCCTTCGCCACTTGCGATATACCCCTTAACCACTCAAAACCTCGTAAACTTTCTTCATAACTATGATTGCGAATATCACAAGGAGGAGTTCAACTAGGGGCTTCAAGCCTTCCTTATGCTCTTTGCTTAAGAACAGGCTTCCCACTTCGAGGGTTATCAAAAGTCCGATGAGAGTTAAGGTTAAGAATATGTCGACGCTCTTTGTTGCAAGTGCTGATATGAGAACCCACGATGATAAAAATAGGAGCATGTAATCCTCTACATCCATTCCCTAACGCCTCCAAGCTTTTTGGCTTTTATCTCGATGCCGTAGTCTTTTTTCTCAAAGCTTTCCACGCCTATGAGGTTGTCCGTTGCTTTAGCTAAGCTGAGGAGAATAGATGCACATATTGGACATTGGACTTTTCCACACTCTTCCGGACTGCACGATACTTCAGGCGAAACGATCACCCTTATATTTTCGTCGTTTTCCTCTATGTAGACCCTCTCTGCCAGTCCAAGGGCTTTTAGAACAGAGCCCGCCGAAGACTCTACCTCTGGAACGCTGGTTATCGGTGCTTCTAAGTGCTCCTCGTACTTCTCGAGAAGGTCCGTCCCTAGGGAGGTTATGAGGAGGCCCATTGATCTTTCACTAGGAACGTCAGTCAGGAAAAACGTGTTCTCATCAAGCCTTGCGGGGTCTAGGTCGAATTCCTCATAGAGGGGAACAAAAACTCCTCCTTTTGGGAGGTTTTCGTATGGGGGAATGTAGACGGCCTTACCCTCAAGCTTCAGGTTGTTTAGGAGGTTTTTGAGAAACCCTTTATAGGAGTTTAACATTACGTCTACGGCGTCTTTCTTCACGTACTTGGAGGATTTCAATATCAGAACAACTGCACTCAAAAACAGCCCGGCGATTCCCAAATTAATGTATGATTGATTTGCATCTAGGAAGCCTTTTAGAGCTATTAATCCTCCGGAAACCCCAAGCGCAGCGCTTACTATGTATTTCAATTCCATTTCTCATCCCAAGTTATAGGGCACCATCAACTTTAAAAGGTTTGTTTTGTGAAATTTCCACCGATAAAAATGAGAGCGAGAACTCTTGTTTTAGCTCTTGTATTCATAACCCTTGTTTCAGAGCTTGCTTATGCTGAAAGCTATTCTCAGGCGGAGGAGAATGATTATGGGGTTTATCTTTACTTCAACACCATGCTTGAAGAGTTCAATTCAGTTTTGAACGAGCTCCTCGAGAGTGAAAACGGTACCACTAGGGCTGAGTCGTTCTATTCCCTTGCAAACGTTACGGCTGAGGAGGTTGTAAAGTACGGTTCCTTTGGGATAAGACCTTCTGCACTTGAGCTTGCATACCGCTTTAAAGCTCTTGGAGAAGGGCTGTTTATGCTTTCTTCAAGCCAGTGGAAGTTTATAGAAAGTCTTGAAAATAGTAACTTCCTTGATGCGAGGACAAACCTTTTCTCAATGAAGGCTTCTTTGGAGGAAATTTACTTTAATCTGGAATACATTTCTGAGGTAAGATTTGTTGACGAGAACGGAGAGGCTTTGAGTTTTGATTTGACCGAAATATACGAGACCCTTGAAAAGGTTGTCAGACTTATAGGGAGATACGAGGAAATGCTCAACAGATTGTCAGCTCCTACGGAATTCTCGATATTTTCATCAAAGGAGAATCCTTTTTTGTATGAGAACGTCACCTTTTACGGCTACACACTAGGGCTTGAAGAGGTGAGGGTTGTAATAAATAATACCTCTTATATTCCGGAGATAGAAAACGGCGGCTTCAAGCTCCGCTATTCTTTCAACGAAACTGGGGTCTATGAGGTATATGCGCAGGCAGTAAACGGGAGTCAGGTGGTTACTTCAAACGTTCTCCAGATACACGTTCAAAAGATCCCAACCCATATAATCGCCCTAGAAAAAGCCGGCATTAGCGTAACGGTAGAGGGCTATTTGGTCGATGAATTTGGGAATTACCTTCGGGGGAAAATAGTTGTTTTGGAGGTTGATGGGGAAAAGTACACTGCACAAACGGACGAAAACGGAACTTTTGTTTTTGAGCTGGGTGAGATCTTTGAAAGTAAAAACGCCACGATATCCTTTGCTGGGGACGAGGTATATAATGGAACAATGGCTGAGCTGACACTGATGCCTCCGAAAAAGAGGCTAACAATAAGGCTGTTTTTTGAAGAAAATGAGGTTAGAGCGGGAGAAGAAGTTAAGATACCTGGCTATATAAATGGAACACTTGAGGAGATACCCCTTGAGGTCTACGTTGATGACAAATTAGCTGAGACAATGAATGCTAGGGGAAACTTCACTCTCCCCCTAAGGTTTGAAGAGGGAAAACATAGCGTATACGTTAGGTTCCCCGGAAACGATGAGTTTGCCGAGAGCGTTTCAAATATTGTTGAGGTCAATGCTGTCCCCTACAATTACATGGATAGGGCATTGGCTTTCCTTGTTTTTCTGGTCTTGGGGTTTTTAGCGTATAGGCTTCTTGCGAGAAAGCCAAAGGTTGAGGTCGTCGAAACAAAGCCCGAGGAAGAACAAGCAGAGGTTTTGATAGGTGAAGAGAAGGCTGACCCGATAAAATCCTACCGCTTCCTGTATAACTTCTTCAGAAGACTTTACAACCTTCCAAGATCAATAACCCCGAGAGAGCTCCTCAAAAGGTTTGAGAACGAAATTTTCGCTCCCGAGCTGAGGAAAGCAACGGTTCTTCATGAAAAGGGCTTCTACGGGAAGAAGAAGTTGAGTGTGAGAGAGATCCTTGAAGGAGTAAGGAGCGTTGCAGCTGCTATAGTAAAAGTCTTCGTGAGGGAAGAGCTATGAGCCGGGTTCTATATGCGATACTCCTTGTTGTTGGAATTGGCCTTATGATCATGCCCCTCTCAGTTCCGGTATTCAAGAGTAGCGCTGAGTACAGCGTTTTGAACACAGAGTGGAACGGGGTTTCAAGCTTTGGAAAGCTCCTCTACTCAAAGGGTGAAATCGTGCCCGTCTTGATGACTTTTGACTCAGCTGGCCTTGGCGAGAAAAAAGGAACCCTAATAATAGTGGGCCCCAATCTGGACTTTACGAATGAGGAAATAGCCGAGCTTAGAGAGTTTTTGGAAAACGGCAACACTCTGCTTCTGGTAGACGACTTTGGGACAGGCAATCAAATTCTAGAGGGCTTGGGACTTGAGCAGAGGTTTGGAAGGGGAGAGCTGATAACGCCAATATACTCCAAAAACTACCACTATCCAATAACCGCGGAGATAAATGATTCAGAGCTTGGCAAGAACGTTGAGAAGATAGTCATGTATAAGCCTTCGGTAATTCTAAACCCCCAAAATGCTCTCGTTTATACTCCCAACGCTTCCATCTTCAAAAACAGCTATGGGGCCTTTGCAGTTGTTGATAAGGTAGAATATGGAAGCGGAGAAATAATACTCATCTCAGATCCAGATATATTCACGAACTCCCTCTTCAGGGAAAACGAGGAGTTCATAAAGAACCTTCTCGACTACGTGAGCGGGCCGTTCTTTATTGACGAAGCCCACCACAGGGACTTCAACCCATATTCCTCCGGAACAATAACCATAAGGAGGGCTGTCAATAAGGAGCTAATATTCTACTACATCCTGTTCGTGGCGGGAATAGCGTTTGTAATTGAGACTGGCATTTGGTTAAAGGTTTTGGAGAAGATTTTGGGTCTTCTCTTTAGATTCTTTAAGGAGGAGAAAGAAAGCCTTGAGGAAATTATTAAAAGCCTTGAAAATGAAGGGCTTAACAAAGAACTACTCCTCAAGATCATTAGTGAAATTGAGAGTGGGTCAAAATTAGGTGGTAGGCATGGAAGGTAAAGAGTTCATGGAGAGGCTTAAGAAGGAAGTCAACAAAGCAGTTGTTGGTAAGGAAGATGTTATAGAGTTTTTGACAATTGCCTTGCTTTCAGAGGGGCACGTGCTGATTGAGGGAATTCCAGGAGTTGCGAAAACCACAATAGCCAAGGCGTTTTCAAAGGCAATAGGGCTGAAGTTCTCGAGGATACAGCTTACGCCGGATTTGCTTCCCGCTGACATCATTGGAATCTTCTACTACGATCAGAAGACAAAGGAATGGACTATAAAGCATGGGCCGATTTTTGCAAACGTCATTTTGGCAGATGAGATAAACAGGGCTCAGCCAAAGACACAATCGGCTCTGCTAGAGGCCATGCAGGAGAGGCAGGTGACCATAGAGGGCGTAACCCACAAGCTTCCAGAGCCTTTTTTGGTGATAGCTACTATGAACCCTCTTGAGCACGAGGGTGTTTACGTTTTGCCCGAGGCGCAGCTAGACAGGTTCATGCTGAAAATAGAGGTCGGCTTTCCGGACAAAGATGAAGAGATAATGCTCCTTAAGAGGAAGAGCCGAGATGAATTCTGGGATGTTGAGCCAATAGTGACTCATGAGGAGCTGCTGGAGCTCATGAGGAAAGTAAGAGAAGTTTCAGTCAGCGACGAGGTAATTGAGTACATATACGCCATCATCTCTAAAACGAGGAGCGACGAGAGGCTCCTCTTTGGGGCTTCTCCGAGGGCTGGAGAGCACTTGCTCTATGCAGCAAAGGCTTCAGCTTTCCTTGACGGGAGGGACTACGTAATTCCAGATGATGTTAAGAAAGTCGCCCCATCAGTTTTGAGCCATAGGCTGCTTCTAAAGGCTGAGTACGAGCTTGAAGGGATTAAAACCAAGGACATAATACGGGAAATCCTTGAGGACACAGAAGTGCCGGTGTAGTCCATGAAGAGGGAAGACCTCCTCCTTACCCTTTCACTCCTGCTTGTCCTTGAGGGCTATTTAGGGGACAACTTAGCCCCAGCTATTCTCGGCTTTGGGATAGCGGTTTACCTGTTCATGGTGAGGCTTGGAGTTGAGTTTTCAATTGCCGGGGAGAGATTATTAAGGGAAAACCGTCTTGAGGAGGGTAAGGAGGGAGAGGTCGAGCTGACTCTGGAGAACAAGGGAAGAGATGTTGTTGTTAGAATTCTTGAACTGGCTGAGGACTTCGAGGTTTTAGGGAATCTCAGCCTTCCTTTGAAGGAAGGTGAAGTTAGGAAGGTTTCTTATGGTCTAAGACCAAAGGGGAAGGGTGAGTTCCTCTTAAGGCCCGTGAAAGTTTTGGCTGAAGATATTAGGGGCTTATATTTTGAGGAATTTGAGCTCGGAAGGGAGGAAAGGATTTACGTTTATCCCTCAGTTGACTCAATAAAGGAGGCCGCGAGGGCTGATTACAACATAAGGCTTGCGGAGCTCTACAAAAAGAGCCAGTTCGTTGGAACTGAGGGACTTGAGATAAAGGACTTGAGGGAATACCAGCACGGAGATGACTTCAAGAGGATTGACTGGAAGGCTAGCATGAGACTTGGGGAGCTTATAATAAGGGAGATGCTCAAGGAGAGCGATGCTGACGTTTACATCTTCGTTGACAACACGAGTGAGATGAGGAAGGGGATAAAAAAGGCCAAGGTTGACTATGCCTCTACTTTGGCTTTGCAGTTGGCTGCAAACTTGATAAAGAGCTACCGCGTTGGCATGGTGATTTATGATGAGGAGAAGGCTGAGTTCATAAAGGCATCAAAGTCAATGGCTCAGCTTGAGACTATGAGGAGAAAGCTTAACCTGAGGTGGAAAAGGGGAGAGATGAGCCTTAAGTTCAGGCTTGAGGTGAAGATGGGGAAGAGGGCTAGAAAGTTTCTCAATACTATTTTGCCTTTAAAGAAGGGGAGGAGGGGAAGCAAGGGAGTGTTTGAGGGGCTTTCTCTGATAAAGCAGCCTTCTTTCTTGATATTCATAAGCGATTTGAGCAACCCCTCTGACCTTTATAGGGCTATAGCCCAGGCAAAGTGGAACCATAAGGTTCTTTTGCTCTCCCCGAATCCGATATTGTTCTATGGTGGGGAATTAGATAGGGAAACATTGAAGAGACTTTATAGGGCCTACCTGGAGAGGGAGAAGCTGCTTAAGAAGTTTAACGCCCTCGTTCCGACCATAGACCTCGGCCCGAGTGACTACATAAGGGAGATTGCGAAGGTGGTGTGAATGATAGGCGTTGTTGCTTCCCTCCTTGCTGGAGTGATTTTGAAGGAGTATGCCCTTTTTGCTTCGCCCCTTGTGTTTTTGTTATCGCTCAAAAACAGGGATTTGGGGTTGGTTGGTTATTTCGTTTATGTTCTGTATTTGGGTTCCAAGGTTTTCGTGGGGGATGTTTACGTTTATGACGAGCTGATGAGAGGGTTGGTGTTCCTGTTGTCTATGGTTTTGCTCTTGGAGGATGTTTTGAAAAGAGAGGTGAAGGTTGAGAAGTCTGAAATCGTTCCAGTGGCTTTAATATTGGCTGGGGTTTTGCTTCCGGAGAGCTTTGTTGCAGGGGCAGTGGTGTATTTTTTGGCTTTAAAGCCCGAGTGGAAGATTAGTGCTCCAGTTTTTGGAGTTATAGTAGTTTTTGCGCTTTTTAAGGGATATATTTCAGGGTTGGGGGTTTCTGGGCAAGTTGTTGTTTTTGGAAGCTTCACGCTTTTCACCATAGCCCTTGCCTTTCTCCTTAGGAGCCTCAAGCGGGTGGAGGTTATGGAAAAGGTTTGAACAAAAAAGCATATATTGGGTAAATGCTAAACTTGAGGTGGTGGGAGCATGGAGTTTGAGAGGATTTTCAAGCCAAAATTTGCGCTTCCTCTGATAACTATCATTGCTCTAATTCTCAGGTTGATTCCCTTGAGGTTCAAATACATGCTTGGTTACGACCCTTATTTTCATCTGGCTTATATCGAGGAAGCCCTAAAAGCAGGAGAGTGGTTCAACTTTTTCACCATCGCAGGCGGTCCCTGGGGGTCTCAGGTTCACAAGTTTCATCCCCTTGGCTTGTGGATGACTCCAGCCTATGTTTATAAGGTTTTGAAGTTCCTTGGAGTTTCCCTCTACAATGCTTTCAGAATAACCCCGGTTATATTTGGTGTCTTGACCATAGCTTTCTTCTACTTAGCTTTGCTGAAGCTCTACGATGAGAGGAGGGCTTTTTTTGCCTCTCTTTTCCTTGCACTAAGCTTTGGACACATATTCAGGTCGATGGCTAACTACTACAGGGGAGACAACTACATGCTCTTCTGGTACAGCGTTGCTTTAGTAGGGGTTGCATATGCTCTCTCCATGGAGAAAAGACTTGGTTACAAGAGATTTGTCTTTTACCTTATTCCAGCCCTTGCGAGCGGTTTTGCTTCGATTTTCTGGCAGGCTTATTATCCGATTTTCATATTCTTGCTTGCAAACGCAGTGTTTTTAGCCGTAGGTGCTTTTCTCTTGGACGAGAAAAAGCTTTTTGATTCTCTTTTGCTGACATTATCAACTCTTCTGGGGGCGGTTATTGCTAACTCTCTGGGAGAAAAGTTTGGCTATGGAATGCTGGGTTATGACCAAATGGGTAAAAGGGTCGCGGAAAAGTTAGCCCTTGAGTTTGGCGCAATAAAAGATGCCTACCTTCTGATTCATGTCAAATACTTAGTTCCCTTGACCCTTGTATTCATAGTGCTTCTTTTTATTGCAGGTAAATTCGTTAAGGACGTTAGATTAAAGGCAGGAATTCTAATTGGGCTTGGATTGCTGGGTGTTTTCGTGCTCTTCTATAGGTTTGAAGCCCTGAAGGAGCTATCAACTGGCTTCGGCATTTTTAAAGAAGCCCCCATAACGGAAACTCGCCCTTCCACCTTTAACGACCTCTGGAATGCCTTTGCACTCTCCATGTTTTTAACTCCCCTCTTTTTCCTGAAGTTCGGGAGAGCCAAAGTTCAGGACTTTATGCTCCTCGGGCTTATCGTGCCGAGCGTTTACATGATCAAGACGTGGACTAGGTTTTTATTCATAGGCTCCATGGGAATTGCCCTGATGGCTGGCTTTGGTCTCTGGGAGCTTCACAGCGTTTTAAAGCCCAAACTTGATGGTAAAAAGGGTCTTGCAGTTGGTTTAACTTTACTCCTCATAGTTCCTTCTGCAAACGTCTTTGTGACTCTGGATAGAGTGTGGAAGGAAAAGCCCTTTATGAACGAGCACTGGGAGAGGGCTTTAACCTGGCTTAGAGAGAACTCAAATGATAACGATATAGTTCTGGCTTGGTGGGACTACGGTCACTGGGTTACCTATTACTCAAGAAGGTCTCCAGTTGCTCAGGGAAGTCCAAACACTAATGTTGCTCTGTACTACTTAGGAAAGCTCGACGAGAACTGGGCTATGGGTCTTGGAGTTGATTACGTGGTTGTTTCTTATTACGACTTCCTCAAGTTCGGTGCTATCGTTGATACCGCGAGAATGCATCCCAAGTATAACATAACGGAGGAATACGGGATAGTCATATTGCCCATGGTTTCCTCCCTTGGGGCGTTTGTCTTTCAGAGGGATAACTACAGGGTGATTGTCAAGCCCGATGACAGGTGGAACATTGTGGTGAACGTTGATGGAAGGGCTTTAGCTCCAAAGGAGGTTTATGTGGAATACAAAGAGAAAATAATAAAGCCGGAGCTTACCTCCCCCAATTCCAATGCTTACCTCTACATAAACCTGAACTACAGGTACGCTATTTTAATGAACGAAGAGACATTCAACACAACTCTTGCTAATCTATTCATAAAGCCGGAGGAGCCCTATGAGCTGGTTTATTCCGATGGGGGTATTGTGAAGATACTTAAACTCAAGCACCCCAATGTGAGAATTGAAAAGGCTAATGGAAAGATAATCTTTCACTTTGAGAACGCAACCGGAACGAGATTAGGAATCGGGGGCTTCCTCGACAACGGAACGATGGTCTTTAGCAAGTGGTATCCCGTTAAAGGGTTAGAGGAATTCGAGCTGCCAAGTGAAGTCAACGGCACGGTGATAAGGTATGCCTATGCGGAGGGCAAAAAGGTCGTCGACAGGGGAATTTTCAGAAGGAGGTGAGAAGGAAGATGAAACAGATTGTTGCAATAAATTTAAATTCCTAGCGTATTGTTATACCTCAAAATCTTTGGATACTAACGAAAAACCTTAAAAGCTCCTTAATAACATTAAAATTGGTAAAAGCCGTGCTCAAGGAGAGTATAAATAAGTTGAAGTCTATGGAACAACGGAGATATTTAAGCTCTGAAGGTGTCTCTAAAAGGTGGATAATATGAAAACCCTCATAGTGATTCCAGCCTACAATGAAGAATTAACGATTGGCTCAGTTGTTGCCCTTGCTAAGAAATATGGGGATGTTCTTGTTGTTGATGATGGTTCTTATGATAGAACTTCTGAGATAGCTCAAAAGGCAGGAGCAGTTGTTATTCGCCATAAGGTTAACATGGGTAAAGGAGCTGCCCTAAAGAGCGGTTTTGAGTATGCTTTGAGTCAAGATTATGATATTGTTATAACCATAGATGCCGATGGTCAGCACAATCCGGATGAGATACCTCTTCTGGTTGATCCCATAATGAAAGGGGAAGCCGACTTGGTTATAGGTTCCCGCTATTTAAATGGGAGCAAAGAGAAAATTCCACTCTACAGGCGCCTTGGTCTATGGGTTCTCAACAAGGGCACAAAGGCTGTCTCTGGGTTGGAAGTTGATTCGCAGAGTGGCTTCAGGGCTATGAACAGAAAAGTCCTTGAGAGTATAGATCTTGAGAGTGAGGACTACTCAGTGGAAACCGACATGGTGGTAAAAGCCAAAGAAAAAGGAATCAGGATCAGGGAAGTGCCAATAAGTGTCCGTTACGACGTTCCAAAAAAGCACAAGAAAAATCCTCTCTCCCACGGGCTCAGTGTTCTGGCTTCCATCGTAAGCCTTATTGGATATAGAAGACCTTTGTTGCTGTTTGGGATCTTAAGCCTGGCTTCGTTTATTGTTGCTGGAGTGCTGGCGTATTTAGCCCTTGAGCCCTATTATCATGGTGGACGAGTATTCTTGACTCAGGCCATTGGTGCGGGCATATTTACGATAATTGGGATTCAACTATTCGTTGCTGGACTGATGCTGAATGTTTTAGCGAGGATAGTGAGGGAGTAAAAGAGGTTGAATTAGTGTGAGAATTGCACCAATTGGTTCCAGAGGGATACCTAGTAAGTATGGATATAAACCAAAAGTATGAGAAAATAAGCTGGGTGAGTGCAATATGGGAATAAGAGTTGCAATGCTTGCTCCAGAATTTCTGCCTGTCTGGGGAGGAGTTGGAACGTATGCAGTGGAACTTGTTAGAAATTTTCCGGAGGATGTTGAAGTTCACGTGATTACTCCTTTCAGGGAGCGGATAGGAGATAAGATGGCATCTTCTGCGGATTATGACTTTGAGAAGATGTTTGGTAATAATGTCCATATACACTTTCTGAGCAAGGCTAGGGATACGTTTATTTATAATGCCAAGTTCCAGTTAGCTATATGGAGATCACTAAAAGATATTGTCAGAAGAGAGGGTATTAATATTGTTCATAGTGCTGGCGGTCTACCTGATTTACTTATTAATCCGAGTGAGTTAGAAGTGCCGATTGTCAACACGATTCATTCTACGCTGAGATGGCAGATTAATGATTTAAGAGAGATTAGCTTCTCAGAAATGGAGTTTTCGGAGAAAATGACCAAAATTCTAGCTCTAGGACTAAAATGGTTAGAAGATATGTATTACAAAAAGAGATTTAACCTTATTACGGTCTCACAATTCGGAAAGAAGAGAATAGTAAAAGAAAATAATATTCCATGTGAATATATAGAAGTTATTCATAATGGAGTGGACGTTGAAAGGTTCACTCCACAAAATAGGAGGAAAGCAAAGGAATTATATGGAGACATTATAGAAAAAGAGGGAGTAAAAGTTCTTTATTTATCAAGATTTGTCGCTAGAAAAGGGTTCAATCTTCTTTTGAGGGCGATTCCGGAAGTTTTAAAAAAAGTTGATGCACACTTCATATTCGCAGGACCGGGTATTAAGCCCAATTTTGAGGTTTTTAGGATTCCAAAGGGGACTTACACATATTTGGGATATGTTTATCCACCAGATTATTTATATTCGATTGCTGACATCTTTGTATTACCGAGCTTTACTGAGAATTTTCCAATGAGTGTTCTCGAAGCTATGGCTTCTGAAGTCTGTGTATTGGCTACAAATGTTGGAGGAATACCAGAAATGGTAAAAAATAAATACAACGGTCTGCTTATACCTACAAAAGATGTCGATGCGTTAATTCGTTCGCTGGTTTATCTCATTGAAAATGATAGAGAAAGGAAGAAGATGGCAAAAAATGCTAGGAGAACGGTAGTGGAGAAGTTTACTTGGAAAAAGTCAGCTGAACTGACCTTGGAATATTACAAGGAAATACTGGAGGAGGGAAAGTGATATGAAGAAGGATTTAAACGTTTTAGTTATAGCCCCTTTTTATGACATTTTTCCATTTGTTGGAGACCTAATAGATGCAACAGCAAAATATGTCAGCAGCATAGATGTTTTGATTCACCATAATTACTTAGCTGAACTTGCTCCGTACATACCTTTTTCCTATTTTAGATGGGTTGAAAAGTTCACAAAGAAGAACATAGCCGGTCTTAGATCGAAGCCCTCTAATGTTAAGGTTCATGTCCTTTCAACCCTCTATCTCATGCCAGATGGTCGAAATCGGGGACTTGGGGACAAGCTTTACAAAAAATTTTCAGAGTATATCAAAAAACAAGGGTTAACTTTTGATATTATCCATGCACATGTTCACTGGCCTCAAGGTTATGTTGCAGTTAAGTTGGGAAAAGAGTTTAACGTTCCGGTGGTAGTCACAGTTCATGCAAATCGGACTAAATTGGAGGAATCTATTGAATGGAACCGTAAGGATATTTTATTCGTCTTTAAGAATGCTGACGCACTAATACGGGTTAACAAAGCCGACATAGAGTTTCTTAAAAACTTGGGGGCAAAAAGAGTTTATGGTATTCCCAACGGATTCAATCCGGCCAAGTTTCCATTTCTGCCGAAGGATTTTGCAAGAAAAGAGTTGGGTTTACCTTTGGATAAAAAAATCATTCTAAACGTGGCAGTCTTAAAGCCTTGGAAGGGCCACAAATATCTCATTGAAGCTGTTGATGTACTCAGGGAAAAAATACCTGACATTTTGTGCTATATTGGCAGTAATGGTCCTTTATATGATTACTTACGAAGGCTTATTGAAAAAAAGGGATTAGAAGAGAATGTCAAACTTCTGGGGTACATCCCTGATGAAAAATTGCCTCTATGGATGAATGCCGCAGATTTGTTTGTTCTGCCAAGTCTCAACGAAGGAAATCCCACAGTAATGTTTGAGGCTCTTGGCGTTGGTTTGCCATTTGTTGGTACTACGGTGGGGGGAGTGCCGGAAGTAATAACCTCTGAAGACTACGGGCTACTCTGCAAGCCTGGAGACCCCCAGGATTTGGCAGAGAAAATCTTAATAGCTCTTGAGAGGAACTGGGACAGAGATAAGATCAGAAAGTATGCCGAGCAATTTACTTGGGAAAATATTGCGAAGCGGGTAGTAAATGTGTATGAGGAAGTATTAGAAGAGACTAGAAAAACTTAGAAATTAGCCACAAAATAATATCCGGGAGAGGGATCAAAATGAAAGATAAAAAAATTGCTATAATCGGTCTTGATGGAGCTAACAAAACAACAGCCAAGCTTGTGGGAGTAGAGGCCCAACTTCATGACTTCATCTCAACGATCCCTCCGTATACTCCTCCCGCTTGGACTTCTATTCTAACCGGAGTAAATCCTGCTAAGCATGGGATAATTGGATGGCAGAAAGTTGATAGGATGTCGTTTAAGAGCAGGCTAGCGACATCGAGAGATGTAAAATATCCTCGCCTTCCTGAGATTCTTAGCTCTGCTAATATGAAGAGTGTAATAATTAATCTTCCCATGACTTATCCTATAACTTGGGCTGATCCAGAAAATACAATTGTCGTTTCAGATTGGATGGCTCCCAAACAAACGATATTCCCAAAAAAACTTGAAGAGCAATATAGGGAATTTCTAATAGATCCACCCCATCAATGGTGGCAAGAATCAGACAGAGATGAATACGCTGATAAGGTGAAAGAGTTCACAGAGACACGTCTTTCTGTCTATTATGATCTTCTCGAAAAGATAGATTGGAACTTATATTTTATCGTTTTTAGTGAGACTGATTGGTTTTCTCACTGGATGCCTCAAATTCTTGAAGGTAAAGACGAACACGTAGTGAAACCAACGTTTAAATTAATCAGAGAATTTATTAACGAGGTTGAATCTATTGCAGATATAGTGTTCATTGTGAGTGACCATGGATTCCAAAAGATTGACAAGGTGTTTTACATAAATGAAGCACTTGCTCAAAACGGTTTCATCAGGTATAGTGGGTTTAAATTCAGGATGGCTAATACTGCTAAAAAGTTAATTAGAAGAAGCAATATTCTAGCTGAAGTATTATACAAGTTAATTCCCAAAAGCAAGATCTCAGTTAATTCGATGTCATATGCTATTTCAGAGGCAGTTGCTATGTTGATAGAATCTGAAACATGGGGGCTATACTTGAAAAACAGAGAAAACATAAAAGAAGTCATTAATGCGCTAACTGACTATCCTGAGATTGTTGATGTTGTGCCTTCCAAGCTTATTCACAAGGGCCCTCTCAGCAGATACCTTCCAGATTTGTTCGTGATTCCCGCTGAGGGTGTAAGTGTATCTGATGAACTCAGTGGAACAATTACCAAACAAGTCGTTAAAGGGGATCATGAAATTAAAGGTATATTCTCGTTTCGGGGAGAGGGTGTGAAAGAAGATATACTGTTTAACAAGACTCCGAGGGTCTATGACATTGTACCCACTGTGCTTCATATATTCGGACTGCCAATTCCAAGCGATACGGATGGTAGGATTTTAAAAGAGATTTTTGAAGAGGATTCGGAATTGTCAAAGAAGCAACCAATTGAATAAATATCACGGAGGGTAATAGATGTCAACAAGGTTTGAGCTGGAGATAATGATCTCAAAAGACTATGGATTGCTCAGGACTCGGTGGGAAAGGATTTTAGTAAGTTTTGGACAAAAAAGGAGATATAAAGAAAAAGAGATATGCAGAGCAGTTCTCCTGGGAAATATAGTGAAGTAAGTGGCGATGATTTATAAGGGAGGTGCTGCAAGGTGAATAAATTAAAAATTTTCAATCTTTTGGCACTGTTATACTTTCTCATATTTATGATTGCTGCTTTTGTTTACTATTTTAGAGGGGATCCATATATAATTCCCGATGCCTATTACTATCTCCTTTCTATACTTTCGGGAGTTGTTTTTACACAAATTCTGATCCTTGAAAAAGAATTGAACAATTACATGAAAATTGTGATCTTTTTTGAGATTCTTTTAATCCCCCTTTCCTTTATCACGACCCAGCAAGCACTTTTCAAAACAGTTTTAAGTCGAGATCCTTGGGTTCACTGGGTTTTTGCTGAAGAGATTATGAGAAGAGGGCATATTCCACCATATAGTGATATTCCCATAAAGTATACAAGAATGCCAAATTTCCATTTGTTACTTTCTAGTGGACTCATTATTCTGGACGTTTCTTATAAGTGGGTCCAAGTTTTTGTTGCTGGTATTTCAACTTTAATATTATTGCTGATTGTCGCTTATATTCACTCACTTAAACTCTTTGGAGATAGAGGGCCAGCCTTTATTGCTGTTCTGTTGGTGGCAATAGCAGACAACGTTTTGGACATGACAGGAAGGACCATAATTCCAAACAGCTTGGGTGTTGCATTGGCGTTTCTGATTGTTTACCTGGTATATTCTTCAAGAATATCCAATAATAAGATCAAATTCATTGCTGTGCTATTGACAGTATCCCTTGTTTTAACTCATACTGTTAGCTATACTTTTTTAATTTGGCAAGTATTTGTGATAACTATGGTATCGCTAATTTTTAGGGAAAGAAATTGGAAAGATTTTTCACTATTCTTGGGGTATCTGGTTGTTTTAGCGTTCTTTGAATGGGCAGTATATTCAGGATTTTATCTAAGAGGACTTCTTGCAATATCTAAACAATTATTCATTTACGGAGTTAGTATAGATAGGTACGAGTCCCACCTCTCAGTGATGTCTTTATCTTTCCGAGATGCGTTACTAGCTCGTCTGGGAATGTTTATATATTTCACACTTGCTGGAACTGGTTTGTTGCTCAAGACTTTTATTCTACTTCTAAAAGAAAAATTTCAGGATAGAATTACATTGAGCAATGTCTTAAGCACAGGAGCGATCGTAGCAGGAACAGTATCCTTTCTATTTCCTGCACTCAGCGATCTTTCGCACAGGTTCTGGTATTATGGAGAAGTTCTCTCTTCGGCTTTTGTGGCTTCTTTACTTTGTCAAATGAAAAATGCTAGGAAATTGAAAACGTTTGTTTTGGTGTCACTAATCTTTTTTATTATTTCTTTGAGCTTTTTAATGTTTAAAGCAAATATTGCAAATGACAATAATCCCTTAGTTCCGTACTATTCTCAAAGAACTGGATGGCAGGATTCTGAGCTTGAGACAGGAAGGTTTTTGATTTCGAAAGAGGGAAAACTTGAGTTTGCATCGGATTGGGATTACTCTGCTAATCTAGCTTATCTAAAAACGAATTTGAAATCTTCTGGGGTTTTGGAGAGCATAAACAGAAAAACTCCGGAGACTTTTGATGAAGTGAAAAATTGTGACTGCATTTTTATCTTTAGGAAAGATATGCTTGGGAATAGGCTTTTTTATCTTGGCGGGAGATGGACTCAAACACCTCATCTGCCTCTACATGAAAAAACTTCTTTTATTATTTGGCAATTGATAACTGAAGGAGAGGGGAGAATATACGACAATGGTAATGTTTTAATGGCTCTAGTGGGGGATAAGTGACAAAAATCTTAATAATAATTCACCCTGTGTCTATTAGAAGTTTATGTTGAGAGGTGATTGAAATGGAGCTTAATTCAAAAATGGGACATAATAGAATTAATCTCTTGGTTGCTCTTGGAAACTTTTATGATCCTGAACGACCTAGCTGGCCGGAAGTTATGGGAATATTTGGCACTAGTTTTCCAAATTTAGGGCATAAGGTGTATTGGATTATGCCATACCACGGAAAACCTTGGGATAAAATAAAAAAAGAAAGTTTTGAAAAAAAAGTTGAAATATATCTTATTCCTCTTATGTTGTCAAGAAACTCAGCGATTTTCTTTGTCTCACTTCTTAGCTATATGTTTAGATTATTTAAAATCTCAGTAGAATTGGTTAAAAATAATGATATAAATTTCATTCTTATTAGAGATAATCCGTGGGCAGGCATTGTTTCGCTTTTTATAAAAAAATTTTTCAATATTCCCATTGCTTTTAATTATTCTTTTCCAATGTATCAAGGGGCTGTTGATGAGTTTAAAATTAATAGATCATTTTTTAATCTTATACGATTGATTTATTGGAAAATATGGGAATTACTAGTTCTTCTTGTTTTGAGATTCTGTGATCTAATTTTGCCTATAAGCAGAGAAATGGCAAATCAGCTGAGAGAGAAGAACCTTTCTCATAAAAAAATGTTCCCTCTCCCATTGGGTGTGGACCCTAGAGTATTTAGAGTGAGTGCAAACCGTGAAGAAGTCAGAAAAAGACTCTCGATAGGATTAGAAGATATTACATTTATTTATGTCGGTTCTATCACGGTGACTAGAGGACTTTCGATATTACTTAACACAGCCGCTAAGCTCAAAAATGAAAGATTCAAGATTCTTTTTGTGGGGGATGGAAACGATGTTTCTAACTTAAAAACTTTGGCCTCAAAATTGGGAATTGAAGAGAAAGTAATTTTTACTGGTAGAGTACCTTATATGGAAGTTCCGAATTACATAAATGCCTCTGATGTAGGCCTATCTATAATAGCTCCTCTAAAATGTTACTATGTAGCCTCACCATGTAAATTGTTTGAATATATGTCCCTAGCAAAGCCAGTGATAGCGAACTCGGAACTTCCTGAACACGAGAGAGTAATTCGGCAGTCTAAAGGAGGATATTTAGTCAGATATGATCCCCAAAGCATTGCTGATGTTATGAGGAAGATTTTGACGATACACGAGAGTGATAGGATTGAATTGACAAAAATGGGTTTGAAAGGGAAAAGATGGGTCTTAAATAACAGGACATTTGAGAAAATGGCAAGAAAATTATCAAGAGTGATGCTGGATATCATAAAGGAATGTGAATATGGCCCTCGTAGAACTTTAAAATAACCAGAATGAAGTCTCTACAATCAGTTTTTGGTAATTGTCATTCAGACTGCGAGAGATTCTAGGATTCTGGTAATTTTCTCGTAACTTAAACCGTGCAAGTATAAGTTTGCTGTCCGAATTTCTTCCATACTGAGGTTTCGTTCCTGCGAAAAGGTTTTAAAACTGAGATTATTCAGTAAATACAGTTTCCTCATCATTTTGCCTTCCTCTTCTTTCTGAAGCAGTATTGGGGAATTTAAACTCTCTGTCTTACAGCTTATCCTGACAGTATCGAAAAAGACTCCGAAAAACTTAAAAGAGCAAGTATTAGTTATTTAGGAATGAATGCTCTTTCAAATTATCTGGGGGATCCTAATGAAGCAACCAAGAATTTTAATTTTACCGAGCTTATTAAACAAACCTAAGTATGGGGGACCGGGTGGAGTAGTTTACTTACTATGGAAGTTGCGTGCTTTTCCTGATGCAGACTATGGTGGTACAAAAAAAAGAATTCTAAGAAGACAAAAAAAAAGGGACATATTGCTTAAACTACAAGCTGTACTTGAGTCTACCTCTATTGGGTTAATTGTAAGTTATATGCTATACATACTAAAGAACTCTATACAGATAAAAAAATATATGCGACAGAAAAATGTGCCATTTGATGTGGTCTTGTCACATACAGTTATTGATACTGTTTCATTATTTTTCCTAAAACGAAAATTCCCTAACCTAAAAATAATCACCGTCTATCATGGTCAAGGACCATTGTTTTTTGAGTTGGAGGGATATGGGGCTATAAAATATTTTAAAGTCTTTAATTTCCTTTTAAGAGCATTTACTCAAAACTTAGAGTTCCTATGCTTTAGGATTTCAGATTACCTTGGGTTTCCTTCTAGAGGGGCGAAAAGAGAATTATTGCGACTCGCTCCATATTTGCGAGAGAATCTCGAAAGAAAAAAAACATTTATCTTGTATAATACTCTAAAGATTACGTTATCGGGAACAAATGAAGAAATTATAGACGATGAAAAGAGATCCAAATTGGCATTTATTACTGTTGCAAATCTTAATTATATGAAAGGGGTTGATAGAGTTCCTGAAGTTCTTGATTTTATAGCCAAATCCATCGGGTATCCTTTTGAATGGATACTTATTGGTAGAGGAAATGAAGATATAAAATCACTAATACTTAGGGAAATTGAAGTGAATGGACTTAAAGATAGAACGAAATTAGTCGAAGAATACATCGATGATAAAACTCTTGCCACATTGTTAAAGAGTTCCAAGTTTTACATTATGTTGCATAGAGTCTCTATTTTTGATTTAGTAACACTCGAAGCAATGTTCTATGGGGCAATACCGATCTTGTCTAATACTGGTGGTAACAAGGATATTATTTTTAATTATAAAAATGGAGTCCTTATAAACTACCAAAACTCATCAGCCACAAATTTACCTGAAGTGGCACTGTGGATTAAAAAACTTTATGATAACCCAAAAGATATAAGAAAAATTAGAATCCTCAACAGAAAGAAAATTAAAGAAAAATTTAGCCCAGAGCAATTTAAACTGAGATACCAAAGAATGATTATGGAGGTTGCTCAGAGATGAAGATTGGAATCTTGGGTGGTGGTTTAGCAGGTTTGTCGCTTGGTTATTTCCTGAATAGGGATGGAAGTAATTTTTTAATCTTGGAGAAAACTGAAGAAACTGGGGGGTTATTGAAATCTGTTGAGGTGGATGGATTTACCTTTGATGTAGGTGGTTCTCACATTATATTTTCTAAGGATAAAAAAATTCTTAATTTTATGGTCTCTCTGCTTGGTACTAATGTACTAAAAAACCGCAGGAATACAAAAATTTTTTATAAAGGTCATTATGTAAAGTATCCGTTTGAAAATGGCTTAGCGGATCTTCCTAAAGAGGATAATTTTGAGTGCTTATATTATTTCGTTCAAAACCTTATAGAAAAGAAGATGGGAAAGTTAAGTTCTCCAAGGAATATGAAGGAGTGGTTTTACTATACTTTTGGAAAAGGTATTGCAGAGAAGTATCTAATTCCCTACAATGAAAAAATATGGAAGTTTCCATTGGAAAATATGAGCACAGCTTGGGTTGAGAGGATTCCACAACCACCAGTGGATGATATAATAAAATCATCTCTTGGAATTCCAACTGAGGGGTATACTCATCAGCTCTACTTTTATTACCCAAAGTTTGGGGGGATTCAAAGTCTAGCGAGGAGTCTTGAGGCTCCGATAACGGATAGAATAGTAACAAACTTTAAAGTCAAGAAAATAAAAAAGGAAGACTCCAAGTGGATAGTTTCTAATGGAAAAAAAGAGTTTGAATTTGACAAATTAATATCTACTCTCCCATTGCAGGAGCTTATACAAGCTTTAAGAGATGTACCCAAAGAAATTCTTGAAGCTGTGGATAACTTGAAGTACAACTCTTTAATAACAGTGGGAATTGGTATTGATAAACCTAGGATAAATGATTTTTCATGGGTCTATATTCCAGATAAGGAAATTCTAACACATAGAGTTAGTTTCCCATCTAATTACTCTCCATATGTTGTTCCTCAAGGGAAGTCATCTGTACTTGCGGAAATTACGTATAGAGAAGGAGACGAAATCAGTAAAATGAAAGACAAGGAAATAATTGAGAGGACAGTGGAAGATTTAGATAAACTCAAGATAATAAACAAAAAAGATGTTATTTTAGCTATGGCTTATAAGTTCAAATATGCCTATGTTATTTATGATACGGATTATATGTATAATTTGGAGACTATTTTTAGGTATTTAACATGGATAGGAATTGATAGTTTGGGTAGATTTGGAAGATGGGACTATATAAATATGGACAGCGTCATTAAATCGGCAATGGAATACGTTGATAGTATGAAATAGTATATGAAATAGTAATAGTATAACAAGATATAATAAAGCCACTTAACTGTCCTGCTATTTCCTTGGAATTTTTCATATATGTCAAACTTTTTACAATTTTCTCATTTTTATGTAGTCAAGACAATTACAAAAATATGGCTAAAATTATATTATCTAATGAATTTTCTGAAAATCCCTGTTATTTTAGGGTTAGTTCCTAATTGTTCTGCAATCATTAACAGCAGATCAAAATCCTCTTTACTAATACCTCTACTAAAGAAGACTAAAATTAAATAGGCCCCTAAAAAGATAAACAGAAAAAGCATCATATCCAATATATTTGACGTAACTAAATTTACTAAACTTGATCTCCTAATACCTAGTAATAATAGGGAATATATAACTAAACATTTTATGTATCCGAAATTAAAAGGATGAATTTTAGTGTCTTTGTAAAGTTTGAATGAATTTAAGAGGTTTGCAATAGAATACGAAATAACGGTAGCTACTGCAGCTCCCTCAATGCCGTAAATGGGAATCAGAATTGCATTTATCATAACATTAAACACTGTAGAAATCAGGTTAGACATTACAAGAAAATTACTCTTTTTAATAGCAATCAAAGTTCCGCCGTTTAATCCTAGGGAAATATGAAACATAAAACCAAGTGAAAGAATCTGAAGTGCTGAACTAGCTTTGATATATTTAGATCCAAATACATATAATATAACATTTTCAGGAAAAAGAAATATAACACTGGAAAGAGGAAGGGTAAGTAAAAAAATCCATTTTGTTAAAATAGAGTAGGTTTTTCTTATCATTGCAATTTCGTTTCGTGCATAAAGAGAAGAAGCGATTGGTATATAAACAAACTCGGCGGAAGTCAGTAATATAGGCAAGAATCTCGCTAAAAGAGTAGCGGCGTTGTAAAGGCCAACACTCTCAGAAGTCTTGTAATATCCGAGCATTAATGTGTCTGCCCAACCCATAAAAAACCATAGAATACCTGTAAGCATTAATGGGATAGAAAAAACTATTAACTCTTTCCCGAGTTTTAAATCAAATGAGAATCTAAGTTCGAAGAGCCTTGTTCTAAAAACTTCTAAACAGAGAAGAATGCACGTGACACCTTGAGCTAGCACATAAGTGAAAAAAAGTAAAGAAAAAGATAGAGCAAACACATAAAGAAACAAAACCAGAACGAGCCAGATTGTGGGATAAATCACGTTCTGGAAATATACTTTTTCCCTGACTCTTCCGAATCCTTGGGTAATGGATATTATCACTCCTATTACAGCTGAAAATGGAAGTGAAATAACAACTATTTCTAAAGCGTAGTCAAGTCTTGCCTCGTTAAAAATCTGGGCAATGAATTCAGAGCTTAAAATCAGGAGTACCATAATTGCTAGACTGTTTAACGTAACAATTATCAGAGCAGTTGGGATTAGCTTCTCAAGTCTTGAGGGTTCTTTCTCTTTATAGAAGGCGACTTCCCTAGGCAGGGCATTGGGAAAGCCGAGGGTGGCTACTACAAGAGCAATGCTCAAAATCGTTAAGGCTAGGTTAAACACTCCGTATTCTCCAGTTGAGAAATACCTTGCTATTATTGCTCGGCTCAAGAATCCAAGAAACATTGAAATAACAGTTCCGGCAAAGACGATTCCTGTCCCCCTTGCAATCCTCTGCAAAGCTTGGTTTACTTCACTCATAGATTTCACCCTTGTCACTTGAGGTCTATTCCCATCAAGATGGGATTCCTCTTTAAGTACATTTTTCACAATTTAATCTTTTACCAAATTTCATTTCCCCACCAGTATTAAACTTCCAATAATCAAAATTACCACGTTTATGAATCTTTTCAGCTTTTCTTTATCGATTCTCGAGTTGATGTGGGCTCCTAGATAAACCCCGGGAATACTCCCGAGGATCAAAAACAATGCTAGATTATAATCCACACTCCCAATGGAAGCATAGTTAAGAAAGCTTAGAGAAGACAAAGCTAAGCCGTAAACTATCGTGACCCCAACGACTTCCCTTGGATTAACCCTTGCAACGTTCATCAAAGCAAAGCTCACCAGGACTCCCGCACCGACGGAGGTGAACTGCACTGCTAAACCAACAACAAAGCCGAGAAGATACACATAAGCCCATCTAGGTTTTATGGGGACTTTAAGCTCTCCTTTGAAAAGGCTAAGCAAAGAGCTCAAAACCAGTATTGACCCCAAAAGAAGTGTGAGATTGTTGTTAAGGGTCTCCCTATCGACGAACCTCAAAATAACTCCACCAAGCACTATGGCTGGAATACTTCCGATGAAAAGTCTCCCTGCAATATCATATCTTATATTGCCCTTCTGATGGTGGAACAACACACCAAAGACCTTGGTAACGCCGGCATAAAGCAAATCTGTGCCAACGGCTATTATCGGCTCTACTCCAAGGAAAATTAGGGAAGGAGTCATCAAAGCCCCTCCACCTACTCCCGTGAGCCCGACGAGAAACCCAACTAGCAGTCCCAGAAAAGTGAAAGGCATAGGATCCATAAACCCACCTCAGGAGAGATATCCCAATTCTCTTGCCTTTTGAATCACCAGCTCGGCTTCTTCCTCCGGTGTCATCTTTGATGAGTCAACCCTAACTTCTGGATTCTCGGGCTCCTCATAAACACCATCGTAGCCCGTTAGCCCCTTTATTTCACCGCGCATGGCTTTTGCATACAGCCCCTTTGGATCCCTTTGGATCCTCACTTCAAGTGGGGCGTAGACGTAGACCTCAATGAAGTCCCCTATCTCCTTCCTGGCGTACTCCCTGACTGCCTTATACGGCGAAATCAGTGAAACTATGGCTATCACACCGTTCCTTGAGAGGAGCTTGGCCATGTGAATGACTATCCTGTTGTGCATCTCCCTCGCTTCCTTGGAAAAGCCCAGCTCGGGATAAAGGGTCCTCCTTATGACATCGCCATCGAGGATTTCAACTCTGTAGCCCATTGACACGAGCTTCTTCTTCAAAGCATCGGCTAAAACGGTTTTTCCAGCCCCGCTTGGGCCCGTGAGCCATATTGTAAAGCCCTTATTCGTCATGGCAACCACCTCAAACTATGCTCCTTCCCCTAAGCGGCTTTTCCATTCCAAAGAGCTTGAGCACCGTCGGTGCAAAGTCGTAAATTGTGAGCTGGGTTCTCTTCGCTTCCCTCATTCCCGGGAGATAGAGCGAGAAAACACCGTATTCTGCATGAACAGCATCGTCTGGCCCAAGGTCGTTCTCCAGAAGGTATGGACTATCGTAACCTAATGTACCAGCTGCCCTCCAGTTCAAGTCGTCAAGGTAAACCATCATGTCTGGCTTGTCTCCTCTAGCCACAGGATAAATTTCCTCGGGGTAGAAGACCTTCGTATCCCACTTCTCCCCATTGGGGCCCCTTATTGATTTTATCTTCTCTGCTATCTCATCCCTGACTTTTTCATATTCTGAGGGCTCAATTATACCATGGGGCTCCCTTCCCTTAACGTTGAGGAAAACTCTGGAGTAATAGCCTCCCCACGCCCAGGCTATCGTTCTGCTCCAGTCAACGTCAAGCTCGTTGAATCTCACCTGCCTTCCTTCCTTCAAAATCTCTGGGTTCCTGATCTTTAGCAACCCTTCTTCAATCAGCCACTGGTTTATGGCAAAAGCTCCTTTCATGGCCTTTATGCCGTGGTCGGAAACAATTATCACAGCAGTCTCATCGAGATCAAGGAGCTCCAGAGTTTTGCCTATCTCCTCATCGAGAAGCTTGTAATAATCGGGAATGACGTTCTCGTAGGGATTTCCTTTGCCCGGATAGAGGTGGTGGTTCTCGTCGAAGTACTTCCAGAAAGCGTGGTGGACTCTATCAAGCCCTATCTCCACGAACTGGAAGTAGTCCCACTCCTTCTCCTGAATAAGGTAGCGAATGACCTCAAACCTCTTTTTCGTCATCTCCCACAACTGCTCCTTTGTCTCATCCCTGTTCTCCTTTCTAAAGACAACGTCGAAAATGTACTCACCAACTAAACGTTCAATTTCTCCCTTGAGCTCTTTTGGGTAGGTGTAGTCAACGCTTGTGTCTGGAGTTATGAAGCAGCTAACAAGGTAACCGTTAACCTTTTTGGGCGGATAGCTCGGAGGAACTCCAACGAGAATTGACTTCTTGCCCTTCTCCGCTATGTAGTTCCATACGGCTTTCTCTTTTATCATCAGGGAGTGTGCAATCCATATATCGTTGTAGGTTCCGCTCTTTCTGTGCCTGAAACCATAGAGACCAAGCTCACCCGGCGTTTTACCTGTAGCCATTACCATCCATGCCGGAATAGTAATGGCTGGAATCGTGCTCTGCATAGGGCCGTAAATTGACCTCTCCACAAGTCTCTTTATGTTTGGTAGATCGTCCAAAAACCTGTCAAACAGGAGCTCAGGCGGAGCTGAGTCAAGACCAATTACAAACACCTTCTTGACTTCTTCCATTTCAATCACCTCAAATAAGCGTTAATTGCCTCCAAAGCTTCCTCAATTTTACCCCTTTCACAGATGCATCCTAGAACCTCTCTCTTGCCTCCCGCATTGAATCCTCTTTCTTTTAACCGGGAAATTATCTCCCCCATGTTGATTTCCTTAGCTTTCTTGGAGGAGACCCTGAAGTAAATCTGGGCTTTTCCGTGGAAGTTTTTATTAACAACTAGAGCCCCTTCATAGCCAAGCTCCCAAACAGCTTTCCTAGCAACTTTGGATATTATGTTGAACGGGCTCTCAAAGTCTATGAGGGCAATTTCTTCCCTCATTTCCACATTTGAGAGAGCATCCTCGATGGCTTTCCTTATATCCTCGGCTTTTCTGATCCACGGCTCATATTCTAGAAGTTCCCTTACGGGGTTTTCAAGGAGAACTTTAACTGCTTTTTCCACCCCTCCCCTATCCATTGCAATGTAGTTTGAGTCTATGAGTTCCACTATCCTCAGCGCTTCTTCCTTTGTTAGGCCCTCTTCTTTCAAAAGCTCCCAAACTTTGGGAATTTCAAAAGCCCTCTCTCCTATGTCTCCAATGACACCCAAAGCACTCCAGGCGTTCCAGATGTTGAAATGCTCCGAAACAACAAAAGATGCTGAAGGAGCATCTTTTCCCTCAAAAATCGGGTTTATCTGCTTCACCTTGGGGTTTTTTATCCTTGGCTGAATGTGATGATCTATGAAGAAAACCTCTTTCTCAATTCTCTCAACCTCGTGGGAGAGATTTAGATCCAGAACGTAAACCTTCTCAGCTTCTTCAATTTCCTTCTTAACCCTCTCATCAAAGCGGAACTCCCCGATTGGAGGACTAACGTTCCTGAAATCATTTAACCCAAGAGCTTTAACAAGCAGGGCAGACGAAGTTATCCCGTCGGTGTCCCAGTGATGGATTATCAGATGCACCTTTAACCACCGCTCTTATTTAACACCGCTTCTACCTGATTAAATGCATTAACAGACATAGAGGTGTTAATGATCATCTCCGCTCCTCCACAAACTCTTGTAGAGCGTCCTTCTCGACTTTTCTACTAAAGCTCTCTATTACATCGGCTATTCCTATCTTGACTATTACCCTTCCGTGGGTGCCCTCCTTAAGTTTCACTTTTTTGAGAGGTTTAAACACTCCCTTTTCATAAACCACTTCGATTTCTTCCATAACTCCTCACTACTAAAAAATTGTAAAACAAGAAATATAACATTTTGCTCACCCCACAAACGGGTTCTCGAAGCTCCTGATGACCTCAAAGACCTCTGGTCTCATCATGTATTCTGGTGGTTGCTCTCCAGCCATTATCATCTTCCTGAGCTTCGTTCCGCTTATCTTCACGTGGAACTCCCCATCATGCGGGCATATCTTTGCGTTGACCATTCCTCCGCACTTTTTGCAATAGAAGGACTCCCTTATGAACATCGGGGTTATGCCCAAGTCTGGAAACTCATCGAAGAGCTCCCATGCTTCATACGGCCCATAATAGTCGCCAACACCCGCATGATCTCTTCCGACTATGAAGTGAGTCGCTCCAAAGTTCTTCCTCATAATAGCGTGGTGGATAGCTTCCCTTGGTCCTGCATAGCGCATCTCATACCTTACCGTGGCTAAAGTGGCTGCATCCTTTGGATAATAGTGCTTAAAGAGCACTTCGTAAGCTCTAATTATAACTTCATCCTTGTAGTCCCCCTTCTTCTTCCTCCCGAGGACAGGATTTATAAAGAGTCCATCAACGAAAGTTAAAGCGGCTTTCTGAACATATTCATGTCCGAGATGGGGAACGTTCCTCGTCTGGAATGCAACTACTGTCTTCCATCCTCTCTCCTTGAAGAGAACCCTCGTCTCAACAGGTCTTAGGGTGTATTTGGCAAACGGGTTTGGAAGCTCATTCAAAAGCTCGATCTCGCCGCCAATTAGGTAATTTCCCATCGAATAAACCCTTGCAACTCCCGGATGAGTGAGATCTGTAGTTTTGAAAACTTTTTGGGCGAATTCTTTCTTATCATAGGTATAGATTTCCTCAACATGCATTCTCGCTATGGGCAAATTTTCATAGTAGAGAAGAATGGCATCTCCTTCTTCAAAGCTTGGCTCATTAACATCCAGAACTATGGGAATTGTCCAGGGAGTATCATCACTCAGCCTCATATGGTCTAAAACGCTTTCAAAATCATCTCTCGTCAGAAAGCCCTTGAGTGGGGAATAAACTCCATGAGCAATGTTTTCTAAGTCGATAGCCCTTCCGTGGTCGATTTTGGCACTCGGATACTCGTGCTGCTCGCTGAGAATCCTCTCCCTCGTTTTCGGGGCGGCTATTCTTCTAACCAGCTTCCCTCCGTGTGGCTTGGAAACCATTGCTATCACCTAAAAATGAAATCAGTCGAGGTAACCCAAAGCCCTGAGCCTCTCCTTGACTTTCTCCTCTTCTTCCTCGCTGAAGACCTCCTCCTTCTCCTCTTCCTCAAGGCTTGCGAGGACTTCTCTCAGGACATATGTAACGTAGTCAGAAACTGAGGTAAAGCCGGTGCCCTCAATTCTCTTCTTTATCTTGTCATAGAGGGGCTTTGGTATTGAAACAGTTGTGTATTTCCTCTCCTCATCCATCACAAACACCTCCAAATTTAATGATATTTAATTGCATTTAATTAAATCTCATTAAGGCTTATAAATGTTTCTCAATGTCGAGGGGTTATATTATGCATTCTTTTATACTGGATTATCTGCTGTTGCAGTATTTTTCAAGATAACATACTTGGATCAATGTCCAATTCCCAAATAAAGTCACTAAATTGTCCAACTTGCTTGTGATTTACGTTTTTCTCCTGAAAAGTCTCCCCGCTCAGATCAGGAGCGAGCAGTAAGCAAACCTAGACATGTTTAGCCTGTGATCTTATTTTTTGTAAAATAATTTTGGATATAACCTCAAACTAAAATTTGATCTAAATAAAATTTATCAAACAACAATCTTTATATACTTCAAGAACAACTATATATTGAGGGGTACTGTGTGAGAAGGGACCGAAGCGAAAGCTTCACCCTGATCCAGAGTTCATATCTAACCATGAACCAAGCAACTTGCCCAGAGTTGTGAGGTTTATGGGTGAAGATATGAGCCCTGCCTCAGAGCGAAACTTCACTGAGGCCTCCGGATCATACAGTGCCCCTCACTCTCGTTATGAGGGGTGAAAATTAACGCTTGTTTCTACTCAAGCCTAAGGGGTTTACTCAATATGGTAACTTCTCCACTAGTGGTGAATAAAATAGTAAGGTATAATCAACGAACTTAAGCTCTCCCAACCCTTAAATAGACAAAGCCCAGTTTTTCAGCAGTTGTGGGTTCTAGGACGTTTCTTCCATCAACTATAACTTTGTTCCTCGCTTCTTTTGCAATCTTTTCTAGATCTAAGTTCCTAAACTCCTTGTGATCTGTAGTGATAACTATGGCATCAATGTCTTTAAAGTCCTCTTTCCACTCAGCGCCAAAGCGCTCTGCATCTTCTTTGGTGCATAGAGGGTCATAAGCATAGACATTGGCGCCCCATTCTTTGAGCTCTCTGATTATTGGAATTGTCGGACTCTTTGTGAACTCCCTAACACCACCTCTGAAGGTCAGGCCAAGAACGAGAATATTGCTTCCTTTTAGCGGCTTTCCAACCTCATTGAGCCCCTTAATAGTGAGCTCAACAACATGGTGAGGCATCGAGTCATTGATCTCCCTAGCAGTCTTAATCAGCCTTGGATTCGTCTTTCTGGCGAGGTTGATAACGAACCAAGGGTAAATAGGAATGCAATGCCCACCAACCCCCGCTCCGGGCATGTGCAGGTGGCAGTAGGGCTGTGTATTTGCAGCCTGGAAAACCTCAAGGGCGTCAAGCCCGTGCTCTTCACACCATAAGGCGAGCTCATTTGCGAGGGCTATGTTGACATCTCTGTAAACTCCCTCAAAGACCTTTACGGCTTCAGCAGCTTTAATAGAGCTCATGGGAATGACGCCTTTTCTGTTTATTGTTTCATATATCCCAATAACTGCTTCAAGAGTCTTCTCGTCATTGGCTCCTACGATCTTTGGATACTGACCTGTGATATCTCTGATTGCTGTTCCGGTCATTGTTCTCTCGGGTGCATGGGCTAAACCAAATTCTCCAAGCTTAAGCCCGCTCTTCTCAAGGATTGGGACTAGACTTTCAGTGGTTCCGGGAGGCATAGTTGCTTCGGTGATAACGATGTCACCCTTCTCCAAGCCTTGGGCAATTTTATAGGCAACGTCATAAACGGGATCAAGCTTCAAGTTTCCTCTTTCGTCTGTTAGCGTTGGAACTAAAATAACCATTACATCTGCTTGCTTGGCAGCCTCAACGCCGTCCGTAGTTGCCCTTAACCTTCCGGCCTCGACATTTCTTTTCACAAGCTCATCCAGCCCGGGTTCTTCCTTTACGTGGTTCTCTCCTCTGTTTATCATTTCAACAACTCTCTCGTTTATGTCGACGCCTATGACCTTTGCCCCGTGATCTGCAAAAACAGCAGCTAGGGGGAGACCCATCTTGCCGAGCCCATAAACTGTTATCGTAACTTTGCCTTCTTTGAAAACCTGCTTTACTTCCTCTCTATTTAGGCCAAGGAGCTTCATGTTCTCACCCCAGTTTTACTACTTCATTTTTTGTCGCACTTTCGAGGGCCTTAACAGCAACTTCCAAAGCGTGTAGCCCTTCTTCTCCACCGACCAACGGCTTTTTGCCCTTTTTGACACACTCAATGAAATGCTCAATCTCAATCCTGAGGGGCTCTCCCCTTTGTATCTTAGCATCATGCACCCATTTCTCGTCATAGATTGTCAGAGTCTGGTTTATGTAGTCGAGATATGCTATTCCTTCAGTTCCAACAACGTTCAGTGTTCTCGTCTTGTGGGGGGTCAGTCTGTTGGTTTCGATAACTCCATCAATGCCGTTTTTGAAGCCGAGAAGAATAAGAGCGTAATCCTCAACTTTTGCGGGGTGCTTCACGTTTCTTGCCTTTGCATAAACTTCTTTTACTCGTGAATCTGCCAGAAAACTCATTATATCTATGTCGTGAACTGCCAGATCGATTATAACTCCAACATCAGCTATTCTAACGACCATTGGGCCTACCCTTTTAGCATTCATCGTAACTATTTCTCCGAGCATTCCTTGGGATATTGTCTCCTTCAGCTTCAGTACCGCTGGGTTGAACCTCTCTACGTGCCCTACCATTAGGACAATGCCCTTGTTTTTAGCTGCTTTAATAATCTCTTCGGCACTCTCAATGCTCTCCGCAATTGGCTTCTCAACTAGAACATGAACCCCATTTTCAATGAACTCTAAGGCGACTTGTTTGTGAAGGAAAGTTGGAACAGCAATGCTGACTGCATCAACTTCTTTTATAAGCTCTCTGTAGTCTGCAAAAGCCCTCGTCTTGAACTTCTCTGCAACCTCCTTGGCTCTTTCAAAATTTGCATCTGCCACTCCAATTAACTCGACTTTGCCTTCTTTTGCCAGTTCTGAGTAAATCCTAGCATGATGAAAGCCCATGTTGCCAACTCCAACAACTCCAATGCGAAGCATTTGCATCACCTAACTTGAAAGCTCTTTGAGAGTCTTGATTATATATTCAATATCTCCCCTGCTAACGGCAGGATGCACTGGAAGGCTTAGTACTCTCTTTGAAGCGTCTATGGCGTTGGGGCAGATGTCCTTTGGATAACCGAGCTTTTGGTATAGTGGCTGGTGGTGGACTGGAATTGGGTAATGAACAGCTGTTCCAATGCCCCTCTCCCTTAGTTTTGCCATAAGCTCATCCCTGCTCATCGGGAACTCATCCTCAACTCTAATCACATATTGGTGGAAGACGTGTTTAACTCTACTATCAACGTAAGGTGGAGTTAAGCCGTCTATCTTGCTTATTCCCTCGCTTAAAAGCTTAGCGTTTTCGATGCGCTTGGTGTTCCACTCGTCGAGCTTTTTGAGCTGAACTCTTCCAATGGCAGCAGCTATATTCGTCATCCTCAAGTTGTAGCCGAGCTCAACATGGAGGTATTTTTCTGCCTGCCCGTGGTTTCTTATCAAATCTGCCCTTTTGGCTAGTTCATCGTCGTTAGTTACGACCATTCCACCTTCGCCGGTGGTCATGTTCTTAGTTGGATAGAAGCTGAAAGCAGCGATATCTCCAAAGGTTCCCACCTTTTGGCCCTTAAATTCCGCTCCATGGGCCTGTGCACAATCTTCAACAAGATAAAGCTTGTAATCCTCAGCTATTTCTTTGAAGGCCTCCATATCCGCTGGCTGGCCGTAGAGGTGGACGACTATTATCGCCTTTGTTTTGTTGGTAATCTTCTCAAGAACGTCGTTTGGGTCGAGGTTGAACGTCTTTGGGTCAATGTCAGCAAAGACGGGCTTTGCTCCCTGGAAGAGAATTGAATTTGCAGAGGCTATAAAAGTGAAAGGTGTTGTTATTACTTCATCACCGGGGCCTATTTTGAGAGCCTTTAACGCGACATCCAAAGCAGCAGTGCCATTGGAGACAGCTATTCCATGCTTAGCTCCCAAATACTCTGCAAACTCTTTCTCAAAGGCCTCAACTTCTTTGCCGTGGGCAAGCATTCCACTCTTGAGGACATTAACAACGGCCTCTATTTCTTCGTCTCCGATTAAGGGCTTAGCAATTGGTATGTTCCTCATTTTTATCGCCTCACAGATTTTTTTCCCTTAGGTACCTTTCATAATCTTCCTTTCTAATTTTAACTTCCTTTCCGCAGTGAGAACACTTGAAAATAATATTGGTTTTATCTTCACCAATTTTCTCCTTTAAGGGCCTCCCGCAGTAGCAGACAAAGCCTCTTAGCCTTGCCGGGTTTCCAAAAACTAGCCCGAAGGGCGGTACGTCTTTTGTGACAACGGCTCCAGCCCCGACCATTGCATATTCACCGATAGTAACACCACAAACTATCGTTGCATGAGCTCCTATGCTTGCTCCTTTCTTAACTAATGTTGGCACGACTTCCCAGTCTTGGTTGAATGCTCTTGGATAAAGGTCGTTCGTAAACGTCATGTGTGGACCGAGGAAAACGTCATCCTCAACTTTAACTCCCCTGTAAACGCTTACTCCGTTTTGAATCTTCACGTTGTTGCCGATCTCAACATCAACATCGATGTAGACGTCTTTTCCAATGTTGCAGTTCTTGCCTATTTTCGCTCCTTTCCTTACGTGGGCAAAGTGCCATATCCTTGTTCCTTCCCCAATCTCTGCTCCTTCTTCAACAACAGCAGTTGGATGAACGAAATATTTTTGAGCCATTTGAGACACCAAGAATATATGAGGACACAACACCAATAAAAATCTATTGGGTGAAATAATGGAACTTCCCTTTGTGAGTGTTATAATCCCAGCATATAATGAAGAAAAATACATAGCCAAATGCCTAGAGGAATGGGTTAATCAAGATTATCCCAAAAACAAGTATGAGATTTTAGTTTACGATGGTATGAGTACCGACAAGACAGCTGAAATAATCCAGGAATTCGAAAGAAACTATCCAAACCTTGTGTTCTATAGAAAAAACTCTAAAAGAAGGCAAGTTTACGCTTTTAATATGGGAATACGAGAGGCTAGGGGAGAATTTTTCATAATCTTTGGAGCTCATGCTTATCCTGAGAGGGACTTCTTGAAAAAGAGTATAGAAACATTCCTTGAAGTTAAGAAAAAGGAGCTAAGACTTGCGGGAGTGGGGGGAAAAATTATCAAGCTCTTTGAAAACCGCCTTGCGAAGTTTATAGCCCTTATATACTCTTCTCCTCTAAGCGGTGCAAGCACTTTTTGGTACGAGGAAGAGCCTCACTTTGCTACAACTGTTGCTTTTGCCCTCTATGATAAGGCTGTAGCCCAGGAGGTTGGCGGTTTTGATGAGGATATGCTCACTGGTAATGATTTCGAGTTCAACCTTAGAATAAACAAGAGGGGTTACAAGCTCTTCTTTAATCCAGAGATTAAGAGTTATTACTTTGCTCGCTCTAGCTGGAAAGGCTTTTTAAAGCAGAGTTTCAACTATGGAGCTGTTAAAGGCGTCGCTATAAGGAAAGGCTATTTTTCATTGCTTTGGTTGTTTCCGTTCGGCTTCCTTGGATTCGAGATTCTTTTGCTCTTTGTCTCACAACTCCTCTGGTTGTTTGCACTTTACTGGGTGATACTTTTTGGAGAAGGAGTTAGATTAGCATACAAAACAAAAAACCCTGATGGAATTTTTCTTCCGCTCCTTATGTTTATATTCCACAACCTTATAAGCTTTGGATTTATAGCTGGTTTGTTGTTCCACAAGAGAGCTTTCAGGTGAGAGAATGAAGATTGTAATGACAGTAAGCAACCCATTTAAGCCAGACCCTAGAGTTTACAAGGAGGCAAAAAGCCTAGTTAGGGCTGGACATAATGTTTATGTTATTGCATGGGATAGGGAGGGTAAGTATCCAAAGAGCGAGACTATTGATGGAATAAATGTTCTCCGCATCGGCCCGAAAGCTAGCTATGGTTACAGGATGGTTGTTGGTCTTCCAGTTTTTTACCTGAATGCTCTAAGAATTATTTTACGATTAAAGCCAGATGTTGTTCACACTCATGATTTTGACACTGCTATTTTGGGATTTGCTCTAAAGCTCCTTAAAGGGACAATGTGGGTCTATGATATTCATGATCTTTACTTCACATTTTTTTCAATGGAAACTGAAAAAGAGACATTTTTTGGAAAAATCGTTAAAGTGTTTGATCTTTTCTTTGCCAAATATGCTACCAGTGTAATAGTAGCTACTGAATCAATTGGGGGAAAATCTGAAGGCCTACGCGAATATTACATTAGAGGGGGTATTTCTCCGGATAAGATAACTACTATTTGGAATACTCCAGAAATAGGGGCGTGTTTAGTTTCACCCCCTGTTATTTAAACAGTATTTGACTCTGAGGAGGATTTTCAGACCATAACACATTACCCCAAGCAGGATTCGGGTTACAGTAGTCTTTTTCAGAAAACAGGGGATCCTACTGCCAAACC
>NZ_JAMXLV010000025.1 GCF_024054535.1 Thermococcus alcaliphilus
CTTTATTGCGTTAAGAGTCACGATAACAAAAAAACCTCATTTCTAAGGAGGTGGTTTGAAATGGCCGAGACAATCCCCGTGTGTACATCATGTGGAAAGGAGATAACGCCAAGAGAGCAGGCCTCAAGAACCTTAACTGCAATAGCACGCTTCACGTTTTCCCTTGGGGGATACCAAGCAAACACAACATCACACAATCTATAATAGTTGGCAATCAACTTGTAGTCGATGCTTCCGACAAATTCAACATCAAGCTCTGGATAGCGGGTTCTTACAATCTTCTGTAATTCACCCACGCTCTTCCCACCTCCCACAAAAAGGATCTTGTATCTAGTTGGTTCTCTCGAAAGCGCATCA